>CAYOBD010000436.1:461-1507 GCA_964402005.1 uncultured Eggerthellaceae bacterium | reverse complement strand
TTTCGAGCCGCTCGGACAACCCCTGGTTGGGCGCAGGCACGATGAAGTTGACCCGCAAATTGCCGTCAGCGTCGATTTGCGGCGTAGGCGCGATCGAAATCGTGATGCGGCCGTTTTTCGCCTGCTCGTCGACGAGCGCTTGCGCCTCTTCGTCGGTCATGCCTCCTTGGGGAATGAGAACCGACCCCGTATCTGCGCCGCGAACGGGCGCTATCAAGAATCCCACGCCTATAACGGCCATGATCACCAGCGCCATGACTGCGGAATACCGAACTGACTCGCCCTTGCGATGACATCCGTGCTTTGCCATGGTCCCAGCCTCCTTCAAGCAACACCGCCTGTCGCGCACGCCATGCGTACGGCCTCGTTTTGCGGCCGGATGCTTGGCGCGAACGTCATTATCTGCGGGAGACCTGGCAAAACATTCTGCAAAGGAGCGTTTGGAATTCCTTCGGCGCACGGCTTCGATGCCGTGCGAAATTGACACGTTGGGTAACCCGGAGACGCAATTCAGACGCATTGTGCTGACACGAAACACCAAGAACCTGACATGTTTCTCACTCGATGCGTACCGCAATGAGCCAACGGCGGCTCATGAGAAGCCAAGCCTTGTCCACGAAGGGCCGCTCACGGGCTCGGTCGAAGATTTGGGAACGTTAAAGGAAACCCACCAGAGCGCAAAAGAGAGTCGCCCCGAATGCGCGAAACCGCACATTCGGAGCGACTCCCCTTTTGCACCGAGGCGGGCTATTCGCTCCTGAGCCTGAAAACCCGTTCGGCCAGCGTTGCTAGTTCTGCGTGGGCATGTGCGCGGCGATTACGTCGGCGACGTTCGCCAGCGGCATCGTCTGCAGGTAAATGGTGCCGGGGCCGGTCAGCTTCGTGTTGAACAGGCCTTCGCCGCCGAACATGACGTTCTTCGCACCCTTGATGCGCTCGATCTCCAGGTTCACGCCGCCCGTGAAGCCCAGCACGTTGCCCGTGTCGACGATCATCTGCTGACCCGCCGCCAGCTCATAACGCACGAGCGAGCCGTCGCATTCCAA
>CAYOBD010000436.1:0-451 GCA_964402005.1 uncultured Eggerthellaceae bacterium | reverse complement strand
AAGCGCTGCATGATGAAACCCTCGCCGCCGAAGAAGCCCTTGCCGAGCTTCTGGTTGAAATGTATCGCCAAATCGACACCCATCTCGGATGCGAGGAAGGACATCTTCTGGGCAACGAACGTCTGGCCGGGCTTGATCTCGATGGGCAGGATTTGCCCGGGAAAGCTGGAACCAAACGCGATACGCCCATCAGATTGAGCGGTGTAGACGTTCTGGAACATGGACTCGCCCGAGAAGGCCTTGCTGAAGATCTTGCCCAGGCCGCCTCCGCCAGAGGTCTCCATCGTCATGCACGGGTCCATCCAGACCATCGAGCCTTTTTCAGTTTTCATCTGCTCTCCGCGCTGCAGGGTGCATACCACTGCCGGGAACGGCGCGCCAACGATCTCGTATTGCATGAAAACCTCCTTGATCCTGGTTTGTCCACTACCCAAACTATAGCATTGACTCC
>CAYOBD010000435.1:0-1523 GCA_964402005.1 uncultured Eggerthellaceae bacterium | reverse complement strand
AAGACATGGGAGATGATGAGGCTATGGGCTACGATGCGGATTACATTCGCGCGCTCAAGTACGGCATGCCGCCCGCTGGCGGCGTGGGCATCGGCATCGACCGCCTGGTCATGCTGCTTACGGACAGCGAGTCCATTCGCGATGTCCTGCTGTTCCCGCATATGCGCGAGGAAGCTTAGGGTTTCGCCTGGTTGTTGAGCAAGCGAAATGAGTTACCGCTGCGGTTGCCCATGTGCGGAAGGCCCGCTCTTGCTGTCGTGGCAGCGGAGACTGACATCGTTTCCGCAGTGCGCAATTGCTCGTCGCTTTGCAAAAACATTTGTGCCATATGTACACAACATTACGGCTTGATATCGGATTAGCACTCTCAATACGGGAGTGCTAACATTTCTGCCGACCAAAAATCGCGAGATAGGATAAAGCATGTCATTCGAAAAATTCACGGACAAAGCCCGCAAGGTGCTCGTGTTGGCGCAGGATGAGGCGCGCTCGCTTCATCAGCCATACGTCGGGACTGAGCATCTGCTGCTCGGATTGATTCAGGAGCACGAAGGGCTGGCGGCTCAGGCGCTCGAGCGCCTGGAGGTAAGCTACGACGACGTCGTGTCCAACATCCGCCAGATCATCGCCATCGATGAAAACGCCGACGTCTCTGGGCATCTCCAGTTCACACCGCGTGTGAAGCGCGTTTTGGAGAACGCCTTGCGCGAAGCGATGCAGATGGGCCAAAGCTACATTTCCACCGAGCATCTACTGCTCGGCATCGTGCGCGAGGGCGAGGGCACGGCGCTCGATGTGCTGCTACGCATGGGAAAGACGGGCGATGATGTACGCAGCGCGCTTAACGACTTGGTAGGTCAAAGTCCCGTGTATGCAGGACGCAGTCCCATGGCGCCAACAGGCATGGGATCTTCGGACAGCATGCTGAAGGAATTTGGCACCGATCTGACCCGCAAGGCGCGCGACGGGAAACTCGACCCGGTCATCGGCCGCGCCAGCGAGATCGAGCGCATCATGCAGATCCTCAGCCGCAGGCAGAAGAACAACCCGATGCTGATCGGCGAGCCGGGTGTGGGCAAAACGGCAGTCGTCGAAGGGCTTGCCCAGCTCATCGTCTCGAACCAAGTGCCCGATATACTGCGCGGCAAGAAGATAGTTACGCTGGATGTCTCGGCACTCGTGGCGGGCAGCAAGTATCGCGGCGAGTTCGAGGAGCGTTTGAAGAAGTGCATCAAGGAAGTGATGGACGCAGGCGATATCATCCTGTTCATTGACGAAATCCATACGATTATCGGTGCGGGCTCGGCGGAGGGCTCGATCGATGCGGCTGCGATTCTTAAGCCGCCGTTGTCTCGAGGAGAGATCCAGGTCATAGGCGCAACGACCATCGACGAGTTCCGCAAGCATCTGGAGAAAGACTCGGCGCTTGAACGGCGTTTCCAGCCGCTTACGATCGGCGAGCCCAACGAGGAGCAGGCCGTGCGCATCATGGAGGGCCTGCGCGACCGCTACGAGGCGCATCA
>CAYOBD010000434.1:0-1526 GCA_964402005.1 uncultured Eggerthellaceae bacterium | reverse complement strand
CGACAAGCAGGGCGCCGACCTGCTGTTCCAGCTCGTCAACAGGCGCTACAAGCTCATATGTTCATCGAGGCGTCAAGGGGCAAAAAGCGGCCATTCCCCAGTTAGCTAATCCGGGGAATGGCCTCATCGAATCCGCTTGAGGCTGGACATGTTGCATGCCCGTCTTCAGAGCCTTCGCTCTTTGATTTCCGGACGCTCTGCGAGTTCAGTCTCAGATTCGCGGATACGGCGCCGCCGCCCGCATTTCGATTTGTCTGATTCCAGGCAGTGTCGCTTCTCCTCTGGTGTTCGGGAGTCTCGCGCCGCACATGCGCAGCGTGCAGAGTTTGTTCGCGAGTTACCTGTTGCTCCTCGAGTCCCGGCCCCAAGACGGATGGGATGTCCCTATTTCGCCGCGGGCGCGGGCGTCATGAGGCCAGCTCCGCCTGGACCTGCAGCCCGATGGCCCATATCCACCGCACGAGCTCGTTGACGACGGCGACCTTGGCCTTGTTCGCGCTCTTGCCGTTGTCGTCGACCAGGTGGTGGTAGCGCTTGCGAAGGCGCGCGTTGGCCTTCGACGCCATCGCCTTGACCTCGGGCGACGCGTCGCGCCCCTTCACCGCCTTGTCGCCGGCCCCCCATCTCTCTATGCCGCAGCACCCCTCGACCAGCCCCGCGCGCAGGTGGGTGCTGCCGGCCTTGGTGATGCTGCCGTGGGCCTCCTTCGGACCGCTCGAGCTGTTCTTCGGGATGGTCCCGAGCCAGCAGGAGACCTTGCGGCCGCTGCCGAAGCGCGAGAAGTCGCCGAACTCGGCGGTCGCCATGAAGGCCACCACGACGTCGACTCCCTTCAGGTGCGAGATCGCGTCGACATAGGGCTTCCACCTGGGCTCCTCAGCCTGCCCGCGGACCAGCTTGTCCATCTCCGCGAGCTCCTCCTCCGCGCGCTTCACGCAGCGCTTGTAGTGCTCGAGGGCGGCCTGCGCGTTCGGGTCGCCGAGGTCGATCCCCCCGAGCCATTTGCGGAAGTCGGAGCGCCACGCCTTCTTCGGCTTGCCGGTGGGGGTCTTCTCGTCCCAGACGCAGTGGTACCGCAGCAGGAGCGACGTGACCTTCTGCTTGGCCGACTTCACCGCCTTCGCCGCGTCCTGGCGCGCGCGTGCGAGGTCCCGGGCGGCCTCGGTCTCGGCGTCGGGGATCCAGACCCGCGAGCAGCCCGACATGGGGTTGAGGATCTCGCGCAGGATGACCCTGGCGTCCAGCTTGTCGCATTTTCCCTGCTTGTCCTTGGCCGAGCGCGGCAGCGTGGATACCGCGACCACGTCGCAGTCGTCGCCGAGCCCGCGCAGGTCGCGCGCGAGCCAGAAGCCGGTGCAGCCGGACTCGTAGGCGCTGTACGTCGGCTGCGGCAGCGTCGCCAGCCACTCGTGCACCTCGACGGCGGTCGGGCAGCCCACGAAAAGCTTCGTGTACAGCTCTCCTGTCCGCTTGCACATCCCCTTGCACATTATCGAGCGCGCGTGCACGTCCATGCCTACGTAAGT
>CAYOBD010000433.1:0-1564 GCA_964402005.1 uncultured Eggerthellaceae bacterium | reverse complement strand
TGAAAAATAACTTTTCTATTACTTAGCCGAGCGAGTTTACATCTTGTAGGTATCCGGCGCGAGCACGCAGGTGACCAAGGATGCCGCCTTGGCGTGGAAAGAGGCCGTTGCAGCCGATGCCTCCGAAGAGGCCGTGGAGGCAGCCACCACCGCACTGCTCGACGTCCTGGAAGGCCGCCCGACCACCATCGACGAGGTCATCGCCTTCGCACAGGGTCCAGCTGCGTCCATGTTCGGCGAAGAGGCGGCTGCCCAGATGCTGGCCGCCCAGAAGCAGCGCAAGGAAGAGGGCGCGAAGTACTGCAACTGCGAAGCATGCACCGCAGCGAGCGAGCTGCTGGCCAAGTTCGGCCGCATCGAGTTGTAGCAGCTGAAACTCCAATGTGACGCGATGGCGGGGCAATGCGACTTGCCCCGCCTCTTTGCGTGCGCCGTCGCCCAAGCGACCGCACAGCAAATCGCATCGAGGGCTATACTGTGAACCGAGGAGATTCGGTTAGCATTTGCACGGTGAAAGGATGATGCGCAATGGGCATAGAGGTGTCTGCGTCGGATGCTCCCACCAAGGTGTGGAACAGGCGTTTCGTCCATTTGCTCCTCATCGAGTGGAGCCTCCAGTTCGGTATCTATGCCACCACTCCCATTGCATCGAACTATGCCGTGTCCATCGGTGCTGCCATTGGCATTGCCGGGTTCATAGCTGGGCTCAATTCCACGGTATCGTTGTGCATGCGCCCCTTTACGGGCTGGATTATCGATAACCTTGCGAAGAAGTCCTTGCTCATCCTGTAGAGCTTGCTGTTCACCATAGCCGGGTTTGGATGCGCCTTCGCACCGTCGCTCGAGCTCCTGGGCTTCTTCCGCGCGACGCAGGGAATTGCGTTCGCGCTGAAATCCGTGATCCTCGTGGGCTTCGTGGCGTTCATCGTGCCGCACGACTACGTGGGCACGGCCGTGGGATTCTTCACCATCGCCTCGACGGTTGCCAGCGCGCTGGCCCCGACGGTTGGCGAGCTGGTTGGCTCGACGTTCGGCTACTCGAACTCGTTCTTGGTGGCGGGGTGCTTCTATCTATTCGGGTTCATCCTGATTCTGCTGTTCAAGTTGCCCGATGCCGCACGGCAGGTCGAAGAGGAGCGCAAGGCCAAACGTGCCGCCCTTCTCCAAATTAAATTCCCGTCCTTATCCTCTGTTTCTGGAATTCACTTTGAAAAACTTCATTTGCAATCTGCCCAAAGAAAGTTAGGCCATTATGTGTCTCCATTTTTTCCGATACTTGTTTATAAAGCATAACAACAACAAGTGAAGAGTCAGGAAGAAGCCCAAAGGCAGACAGAAAAAGGAGAATGGATATGTTTAGGAAAGCAGCTTTAGCAGTAATGACCGTTATTGGAATGATTTGTTTCAGCGTACCGGCAATGGCCGCAACAAAAGACATAGATAAAACCATGTATGTGACAGCCGATGTGCTGAATGTAAGGGAGATTCCTTCTCTGGACGGTGAGGTCATTGGCGGTGTTTACCCTTGCTGTCAACGATCGTACAAAGCATCAGATATCCGGAC
>CAYOBD010000432.1:0-1574 GCA_964402005.1 uncultured Eggerthellaceae bacterium | reverse complement strand
TCCACGGCAACGACGGCAAGGCGGGCGTGTACATGTCCGTGGAAAATGGGATGATGGTATTGGCCAACACCAACATCACGACAAGGCCAGGCGCTCCCAGCCTGCGCTGGGAGCGGATGAGCCACGCTGAGCTACCCGACGTCTCGTCGGTTTGAATATCCCCCATGAAGCGTACTCGCTAGAACGTGACGATACGGGGTTCGCCGCCACGCGAGTTGAACGTGGCCGTTGCGTTCTCGAAGTAGAACACAGCGGTGTTGTCGTCGTTCTCGTCATACATGCCGCGCAGGTTGGGATGCTCGTCGAGCATGTGTTTCTTGGCCTCGACGCGCTCGTCGGCTACCAGCGTGCCGGCCAGGCGCAGCCAATCGCCACCCTCGCCCAGGCAAACCAGCTCGACTTTCGGGTTGGCAATGATCTGCTTGTACACGTTCTTGACCTTGCCGGTCTGTATGTAGAGCTTGCCCTCGAACAGATCGGCCGTACCGAAGGGACGCACGCGCGCCTGGTCGCCGTCTATGGTGGCGATAAAGTAGGTATGGTACTTCTTCAGGAATGCATAAACCTCGTCCATGGGGCTTCCTTTCATCTCGATTCGAAACGTCATCGGAAGCGATTATACCGCCTGTCGATACGAACGCGCGTCGAACACCATGACATCTGCGCGCTCGTGAGCTAGAGCGATTTTCGGTAGCGCAACATTGCGCCAACACTGCGACCTGCACAGTATCTATGAACGAATCGACTCGCCACTTTCGAATTCGGGAAGGCACGAGTTTCTGCGGTAACCCGACGTTAATGGCCTCCCTGTCGGATTCAAACGCTCCCATTACAACTAGTTGTTGCTTTTTCGACGTTTTGTTTTTAAATTTGCCACAAGGAAGACAATCTGCAGTTCAAACTTGCAGTGCGATAAGGAAGTCGGTGTGCTATGAAAAAGATCTTTAGCAACGAGTTGGTAGTGTTTTGGATTGCTTTGGCTGCCCTGATTTGCGCAGCTGTCAATCTGAACACTTCTCTGAACCTGCTTGCTCGCGAAGAGCAAGAATAAGGCAAGGATCGAGAGAGAGCTATGGAAAAGAGACATCTCCTTCTGGACCTGTTGATGCTGTGGGTCTCCGTAACCGCGTTTACGTGCGCAGTTCTCAATCTTTACATTTCGCGAAACATGCCTGAAGCGAAGGATTCTTAAAAGCAAGGACTCGGCAGTTAGCGGCGTGCGATCCGGTTTCAAGCGCCTCGCTCTGCTCTTCTGCCATCCCCATGCCCTCGCAAGATCTGGACCAATGGGGAGAAGGGCAGCTCCTCGCTGCAATCAAAAGCTGCGAGATGGCGGAACGATGTACCGCTTCTCGGCAAAGATCGCCGAGAAGCGGTTCTGACGGATTTCGTGGACAGTCCAGAAAACCATTTCGCAAGAACGCGCATTCACGAGGCGGTAAAACCTAGAAAGCTCCCGTGGCCTCGTCGCCGAACTGCTGGGCATCGGCAGGATCTTCGTCGTAATCCGCATCCGCCACGGCATTGACGTCGCCGAACACCTTCACGTCCGTGCGGCCCATAAGCTCTGCAGC
>CAYOBD010000431.1:0-1576 GCA_964402005.1 uncultured Eggerthellaceae bacterium | reverse complement strand
TAGGAGCCAATGAGCAGGACTCGGGCAACGTTGAGGTTCATGTAGCAATCCTCACCGAGCGCATCCGCAACCTCACTGAGCATCTGAAGGTACACAAGAAAGACAATCACACGCGCCGCGGTTTGATGAAGCTTATCGGTCGGCGCCGCGGCCTTTTGAAGTACATCAAGGCCAAGGACATCGAGCAATACCGTACGTTGGTGAAGCGACTCGGCATCCGCGACAACATCTAAGAGAAGACGGAACCCGCATCCAGCGGGTTTCCTTCTACATAGCGCGGCGCAACGGAAGCGCCGCAAGAGGCAAAGAAGAGGAAGAGAGAAAGAAACACATGGAGAAAATCGTTGAGAAGTTCGAACTCTACGGCAAGGAATACCGCTTGGAGACGGGCGAGCTGGCCAAGCAGACGACCGGTGCGGTTCTGGTAGGCCAAGGGGATACAACCGTCTTGGTGACCGCTGTTATTTCGAACGAGGAGAAGGATTACGACTTCTTCCCGCTGACCGTTGACTACATTGAGAAGATGTATGCGGTCGGACGAATTCCTGGCGGATATTTGAAGCGCGAGGCGCGTCCTTCTGAGAAGGGTACGCTGACCGCTCGCATGATCGACCGCCCGATTCGCCCTGGTTTCGCCGATGGTTTCAAGCGCGAGGTGCATGTTGTTGCGACGACTCTGGTTGCCGACCAGGTCAATCCCATCGACAACATTTGCGTTATGGGCGCATCCGCAGCTTTGATGATCGGCGATGCTCCGTTCGACGGTCCGTGCGCATGCGTGCGCATCGGACGCAACGTCGAAACAGGCGATTTCATCGTGAATCCCACCTATGAAGAGCAGGAAAGCAGCGACCTCGAGCTTATCATCGCCGGTACAGCCGAATACATCTCGATGATCGAAGCCGGCGGACGTGAGATCGCCGAGGAGGACATGCTGGCTGCCATGCAATTCGGTCAGAAGGCCATCGCTGAGTTCTGCGCCGCACAGCAGCGCTTCCTTGATCGCGTAGAGATCCAGAAGCGTGAATGGCCGCTGCATCAAGCAGATTCAAGCATTGCTGAGCGCATTGAACCGTTTGCTGCCGAAATGGAGGCAGCGCTCAAAGACGCGGACAAGCAGGCTCGTACCGCCAAGGTCGAGGAGCTGAAGGCCCGCATCGCCGCAGAGCAATTCTCCGACGAGGAGCGCGCCGCATGGAAGGCTGACATCGCTGCAGAGTTGAAATTGCTCGAGAAGCACGCGATGCGCAAGATGATCATCGAGACCGGCGAGCGCGTCGATGGACGTCGATCCGATCAGATTCGCCCGTTGCACATCGTGCCGGGCTATCTGCCGCGCGTGCATGGTTCCGGATTGTTCCAGCGCGGTCAAACGCAGGTACTGTCCATCTGCACGTTGGGCATGCTCAACGAATGGCAGCGTCTTGACACGATCGAGCCGGTTGACGGTAAGCGCTATATGCACCAGTACAACTTCCCGCCGTACTGCACGGGTGAGGTCGGGCGTATGGGTGCACCGAAGTGCTTACCAAAACCGTTCTTAAGTGCTCTCTGCGCGAGTGCCTGTGATGTGAAA
>CAYOBD010000430.1:0-1576 GCA_964402005.1 uncultured Eggerthellaceae bacterium | reverse complement strand
ACTGGATGATCCGCGGATCGTTCGGCTCCGGCGAAGAAGAAGTCGAGGCGCCCAATGCCACGGCGCGCTTCAAGACCGAGGCAGAGGCTAAAGTCGTTATGGACCATGTTGCAGGCGCCACGACGGCGCGTGTGGCTTCAATTGAAAAGAAGCGTCGCACGGTGCGACCGCCTGCGCCCTTCAACACCACGAGCCTGATGGCGGCTGCCGCAGCCGAGGGCATCAGTCCTGCACGTACGATGCGCATTGCCGAAAGCCTGTATATGGACGGATACATCAGTTATCCGCGTGTGGACAACACGGTGTATCCCGCATCGCTCGACCTGCGCGATGTCGTGCGCACCATCTCTGGAAACCCCGCATACGCGCCGTATTGCGCTCAGCTTCTGACGCACAGCAAGCTGACGGCGACGCGCGGCAACAAGGAGGAGACGGACCATCCGCCCATCTATCCGACCGCGATGGCCACGCCTGATGATATGCCTGCAGCCAATTACAAGCTGTATAACCTGGTTGCGCGTCGTTTCCTAGCAACGCTTTCCGAATCTGCTGTTGTTGAGGGCACCAAGGTAACGCTGACTGTGCCTGCAGGAGGCGGCGCAAATGCCGAAGACTTCTGCGCGCGCGGCGACGTGACGGTGAAAGCCGGCTACCGCGCGATCTACCCCTATGGGTTGAAGAAGGATGAGCAGTTGCCCGCACTCCATGAGGGAGCCGATATTGTCTTCAACGGTGCAACCTGCACGAAGAAGCAGACTGAGCCGCCGGCGCGCTACAGCCAGGGAAAGCTTATCCAGGAGATGGAGAAGCTGGGCTTGGGGACGAAATCGACCCGCCACTCTATCATCCAGCGTCTGTATGACGTGAAATACATCCAGAACGATCCCATCGAACCATCGCAGCTCGGCATGGCGGTATGCGACGCGCTCGATACCTATGCGCCGCATATCACGCATCCTGAGATGACAGCGGAGCTCGAAGACGAAATGAGCGCGATAGCATCGGGCGCATCCACTAAGGACGAGGTGGTTTCAAATTCACGCGAGCTGCTTGCGCGCGAGATCAAAGCGCTGCTCCCGGTGCGAGAGCAGGTGAAGGAAGCCCTCGCTGATGCCGTGGCCGCCGATGCATACGTGGGGAAGTGCCCGAAATGCGGCAAAAATCTGCTGATGCGTGCATCGCAGAAGACCAAGGGCATGTTCATAGGCTGCTCCGGATGGCCCGAATGCGACGTAACATTCCCGCTGCCGAAGGGGAAGATCGAAGCAGTCGAAGAGCCATGCCCCAAGTGCGGTATGCCGCAGGTGAAGGTAACAGCGTTCCGATCGAAGCCGCGCACGGTGTGCATCGACCCGAATTGTGAGTCCAATCAGGAGCCCGACGTGGTCGTTGGAGTTTGTCCGACGTGCACGGACCGAGGGATTATGGATGCGAAGCTGATTGCCCAGCGCAATCCGCGTACGCTGAAGCGCTTTATCCGCTGCGAGAACTACGAGGAATGCGGGACGAGCTACCCGCTTCCGCAGTATGGCACACTGACGCCCACAGACGAGGTGTGCGAATCCTGTTACGCCCC
>CAYOBD010000429.1:0-1587 GCA_964402005.1 uncultured Eggerthellaceae bacterium | reverse complement strand
GATGATCTTTTTTGTCATGCCGCCGGATTCGCTGGCGCCGACTGATAGCCGATAGGTTGATTTCGAGGCGCGCTTGGCGCAGCCTGCTCTCTCAAAGTAATGCCGTGGTTGGTGCCGTGGCCGAACGCCAGCTCCTCGCGAACGAAGGGAGCCGAATGGAAAGAGAGTTCGATATCAGCTGCGGGGTCGACGTGGGCAAGTGGTCGCATCACTTCACGGCGATCGACAGGCGAACGGGCGAAGTTCTGCTGGACGCGAAGATCGGGCAGGACGAGCGCGAGATCCGCGACGCCCTCGGAGAGCTCATGCGCGTCGGAAGGACCATGGTCGTGGTCGACCAACCCGGCAGCATGTCCGCCCTGCTCTTCGCAATCGCCGACGACATGGGCGTTCCTCGCGGGTTCATCACGCCCCGGGCGATGGCGCAGGCCATCGAGATGTACGGCGGAGAGGTGAAGACCGACGCGCACGACGCGTTCGTGATAGCCGAGGTGTCGGCGAGCCTGCCCCGCCTCGTCAAGCCGGTGGGCGCCAAGAGCGACGCCTGCCTGCGCCTGGCATCCCTCATGTCGTACGACCGCGAGCTGACCGAGGAGGCGACCAGGGCCGGCAACAGGCTCCACGACCTGCTGCTATCCACCTGCCCCGCGCTCGAGGCCCATCTCGCGGGCAAGCGCATACAGAGCCAGCTCTACCTCGCCGTGCTTGCGAGGTACGGCGGATGCCGCGGCCTCAAGAAAGCCGGCCGCGGCAACGTCAGGCGCTGGGCGAAGGCGCGCAAGGGCATGGGGCCGGCTGCGCTGGCGAAGATAGACGAGCTGTTCGAGGCCGTCTCCCGCCAGACCGTGTCGCTGCCCGGGGCGGAGGGAACCGAAGAGCTCATCAAGCTCGAGGCATCCTACCTGCTCGCGACCCTGAAATCGCGCAAGGATGTCGCTGCAAGGAGGGACGAAGCGCTCTCTGCGATGCCAGAGGCCCAGATCCTGATGACGCTGCCCGGCTTGGGCGCCGTGACGTGCGCGACGTTCCTCTCCGAGGTCGGGGACGTCTCGAGGTTCGGCTCGGCGGCCAAGCTGGCCGCCTACGCGGGCCTCGCGCCGCGTGTCAGGCAATCGGGGACGAGGGTGCATTCCGTCACCAAGCCGCGCGGCGGCAACCGCAGGCTCAAGCGGGTCCTCGTGCTGTCTGCGAGCAAGTCCATACTCTTCTGCGACGAGTCGCGTGCGTACTACGAGAGGAAGAGGTCCGAAGGGCGCAGCTACGGATCGGCGGTCACCGCCCTGGCGAGAAGGAGGCTGAACGTCATGTACGCCATGCTGCGTGACGGGAAGCCCTACGAAAAGAATAGCGGCTAGCCCGATTCCACCCGATGCCAGCCGTATCCTTGCATGCCCCATTGTAGCAGGGGCTGGCGTCAGCATGCCCATCGATGCATGCAGGATGTCGCATCGGAGGCTCGCCCGAAAACTCGCAGAAAATAGTAGGTTGACAAAAAGAGAGCTACATGATCTCCGAATGTTACCTTGGATTGTTACGGCAACTGCACGCAATCAAAATTGCGTTCAATGTCGAACTGTAAGAAATCTT
>CAYOBD010000428.1:0-1587 GCA_964402005.1 uncultured Eggerthellaceae bacterium | reverse complement strand
ATCGAACAATTTTTTATCGCTAGTCCGCACCGCATCTGAAGCGGCGCTCGCAGCATCCGTTACTTCGCCTAACCAGGCGACCTCCTCGTTCCAATCCGCATGCAAATCGACAGGACGGCCCATCGTCCGATGATACGCCAGACCCTCGGAGCGCACGCCAGCAGCACCGCGGGCGAATCGGTCGGGGAAGATCTGGTACATGACGGCGCCCGCCAGCCAGTCGGGCGTAGCGAACGCAGGCTCGTACACGGTGATTTGGAACCCGGGCGTCGGGGTCTCCAACCCGAAACCCTCCATCGGACGCGAAGCCAGGCGCCACGCGGCATACTCCCAGCCGTCTTCGTCCCATTCGCCATCCGTCCCCGGCACGACGACCTCACCAGCTGTCGAGCGCCCGTCGGCACAGGGCACGTAGAATGCACCCTCGCCGCCGGCCAACACCAAGCGGAACGCATAGAACGCAACATGGGGATATGCTTCCGGCGACACCGTACCTGCAAAGCCCGCATCGCACGGCTGCATCAGCTTCTCACGCACGTCGCCTGGCCGCTCAACCACGAGAAGATACGCGGCCACAACCGACGGGCGCGCCTCAGCACGGACGCGCAGCAGCACATGCACGTCCTGCCCGAACAGCACCGCCCCACGCGGCTCACGATCCCCCGCTCGGCACGGATCGTGCGCAATGCAGCGTTTCAGTATCTCGATATCCCCCAAAGCAAGCCCCATGAAATAAGTCGGCGAAGACAATTCCAACACATTGTAAACCACTGGGAAAGATGCGGCTTGAAACGAGGGCGGCACGATAGACCCGTAGAGTTATAGTACCGCCCGGCCCTGTCCCGATATCGGGCCGGAAGGACCATTCCCTTTCCCGTCAGGATGAACTCCGCTTAGCTCGCGTACAATCACCGACAGTTCAAAATCAATATGGGGAATCCGAAGGCCTCGCGTATCTTGGTATTAGACAGAACCAGCAACGGGGAAAGGCAGACATCATGGGCGAAAGAACGAAGCGCCTCTCGAAAAAGACTCTCGGCATTGTGGCGAGCTTGGTGCTCGCAATCGGGCTGATGCCTCTGCCTGTGGCCGTCTTTACGGCAGAACCGGCGCTTGCCGCTGATCCGCAGACTTACGCGGTTACCGTTGTCGGCGGTACAGCCAGCCCAGCCGCGGCTGCAGCAGACGAGACGGTCACAATCACGGCAGATGATCCCGAAGATGGCATGGTCTTCATACAGTGGATGTACAATCAGGATGTTGTGACGCTCGACAAAAACGATTCGGCTCAAACCACCTTTAAAATGCCTAACCAGTCTGTGAAGGTTACTGCGGACTTCAGAGGAATACTCATCGAAGATATCCAGCCGCAACAGTACACTGGCAAGGACATAAAACCTACGCCCAAAGTATCTGTAGATGGCGTAGATGCTCAGGACATAATCGTCCCTAACTATACCTGCACGTACGAGAACAACGTGAACGCGGGGACGGCGACGGTTATTGTGACGTTCGACGACCGGCAAGGTAGCAAATCCGCCGAGTTCGACATTACCGCAGCCAGTATTACCGGCGCAACCGTAGTTA
>CAYOBD010000427.1:0-1600 GCA_964402005.1 uncultured Eggerthellaceae bacterium | reverse complement strand
TCAAGCTGCAGATCCCGGGTGGCCAGGCCAATCCTGCGCCTCCTGTCGGTCCCGAGCTGGGCGCCCAGGGCGTCAACATCATGCAGTTCTGCCAGCAGTTCAACGCTGCCACGCAGGACAAGGTCGGTACCATCATCCCCGTCGAGATCACGGTGTACGAGGACAAATCGTTCACGTTCGTGCTCAAGACCCCGCCCGCGGCGTTCCTGATCAAGGAGAAGCTGGGCATCGAGAGTGGCTCCGGCATTCCGCAGCTGCGCTTCGTCGGTACGCTGACGCAGGATCAGCTGCGCGAGATCGCCGAGGTGAAGATGCCCGATCTGAACGCCAACACGATCGAAGCCGCTATGGAGATCATCGCCGGCACGGCGCGCTCCATGGGCGTGCGCGTCGAGGGGCGCGAGATGAAGAAGGTCTACAAGCCGAGTAAGAAGCTGGCTGAGCAGCTGCGCGCTCTCGGACAGTAATCTCGCTTGTCCGCTCCACCTGGGCGGACGGCGTGTCGCCTACAGCTGCTCGGCAGCAGTAGGGTGACGCTCCTGCATTTCGGTGCCTGCCTGCGCAAGCGGCGGAGCATCGCCCGGCCAAGACGGGAATGCGGGTGCATATGCAAGGCAATCACGCGTTTCGACGCGTTTGCACAGAGATGGGAGGGTGCGCGAAGGGCGTGCCCGCTAACGACCACGAAGGAGAAAGAAAATGGCAAAGAAATCCAAGGCGCATCGCGCGATGACCGAAAAGATCGAGGATCGCGAGTATGCCCCGATCGAGGCATTCGACCTGCTGAAGGAGATCTCCACGGCGAAGTTCGACGAGACCGTCGAGGCGCACTTCCGTTTGGGCATCGATACCCGTAAGGCTGATCAGCAGCTGCGTGGCACGGTCAGCCTGCCGAACGGCTCGGGCAAGTCCGTGCGCGTTGCCGTGTTCGCCGAAGGCGACGCAGCGCGTGCTGCGCAGGAAGCCGGCGCCGACATCGTCGGCAGCGACGACCTGGTCGCCGACATCCAGGGCGGCATGCTCGACTTCGACGCGGCTGTGGCTACGCCCGACCAGATGAGCAAGGTCGGCCGCCTCGGCAAGATCCTTGGTCCCCGCGGCCTCATGCCCAACCCCAAGCTCGGCACCGTCACGCCTGATGTTGCCAAGGCCATCAAAGAGCTCAAGGGCGGCCGCGTGGAGTACCGCGCCGACCGTTACGGCATCGCCCATGTGACCATCGGCAAGCTCAGCTTCACGGCCGAGCAGCTGGCGCAGAACTATGGCACGGTTTATGACGAGGTGCTGCGCATGAAGCCGTCGACGTCCAAGGGTCGCTACGTCAAGTCGATTGCCGTTGCTGCTACGATGACTCCGGCTGTCATGCTCGATCCGAGCGTGCAGCGCAATTACGACGTTCGTGGCGATGCTCCTGCAGCTGAGTAATCGCAAGCGAAACCGCACGAAGAAGGGGAGCCTGCGGGCTCCCCTTTTGCGTTCAGCGAATTCAGCGATTCATTTTTGGGGCGTCTCCACAAAGTGAATCATTGGGCGTCTCCCCCAAGTGAATAATTGGGGAGTCTCCCCAATGATTCACTGCGCGGTTTTGGGAAAACGCTGC
>CAYOBD010000426.1:0-1601 GCA_964402005.1 uncultured Eggerthellaceae bacterium | reverse complement strand
TCGGCCGTTTCGGGGATCATCTCCATTCTGGGCACGATCTTCGTGAGCGCCCTGAAGGCGGTGGCGCCGGTACTCGTGTTCTTCCTGGTCATGAGTGCGCTCGCGAACGCAAAGGGTGCGGGCAACATGGGTACGGTCATCGCGCTGTACCTGGTTTCGACATTCGTCGCAGCGCTTGTGGCCGTGTTGGCCAGTTTCATATTCCCCATGCATTTGACGCTCGTCGGCGTCGAGGCGGCAGATCAATCGTCTCCGCAGGGTGTGGGCGAGGTTCTGGGTGCGCTCATCACCAACATGGTGTACAACCCGGTAGGCTCGATCGTCAACGGCAACTACATCGGCATCCTTCTGTGGGCGGTGCTTTTGGGCATTGCATTGCGCAACGCCAAGGCCGGCACCAAGCAGGTTCTTTCCGATGTTGCCAGCGCAATCACAACGGTCGAGCGCTGGATCATCGCGTTCGCGCCGTTCGGCATTCTGGGCCTGGTTTACGCGGCGGTAGTGGAGAACGGCCCCGAGATCTTCCAGGAATACGGCATGCTCATCCTGCTGCTCGTGGGCTGCATGTTCTTCATCGCCCTGGTCACGAATCCCATCATGGTATTCGTGGTCACACGCAAGAATCCCTATCCGCTCGTGTTCCGCTGCCTGAAGGATTCGGCCATCACGGCATTCTTCACCCGCAGCTCTGCGGCAAACATTCCGGTGAACATGGAGCTGTGCCAGAAGCTGGGCCTCGATAAGAACAACTACTCGGTGTCCATTCCGCTCGGCGCCACCATCAACATGGCCGGCGCGGCCGTCACCATCTCGGTCATGGCCATGCAGACGGCGTTTACCACGGGCACGGCGATCGACGTTCCGACGGCAGTCGTCCTGTCGGCGCTCGCGGCAATCTCCGCATGCGGCGCATCGGGCGTGCCGGGTGGTTCGCTGCTGCTCATCCCGATGGCGTGCTCGCTGTTCGGAATCGACCCCGAGATCTCGATGCTGGTCGTGGGCATCGGCTTCATCATCGGCGTCATCCAGGATTCGTGCGAAACGGCGCTTAACTCCTCGTCCGACGTGCTGTTCACAGCGACGGCCGAGTATCGGAAGTGGATCAAGGCTGGCCGCAAGTTCACGATGGGCAAGGACAACGAGCCGCTGCTGGCGGAGGTGGAGACCATCGAAGCCGAAGCGGTGGAGGACGAAGAGCCTGTCGACGAAACCGCATAGGCAAGCGATACCAACGGTTGTTGCGGCCGGGAGGGGCGTTCCCTTCCGGCCGCATTTCTTTTTGGCGAATCGATGGGTTGCACATCTGGCTTGGCGCTCGGTTTGCAGCCGGCTGGGCACCTCGTTTGCACCTGGTTGGGCACTCGGCTTATAGCTAGTTAAAACTTGCGCAAAATAGTCAAGCATAAACACTGGGTATTGAAGTATAGTGGTTCCCGTGCCCTCGAAGTGAGGGTGAGCACTGTTGCCATGCAGCGTGCAGGGTTAACCCCTCTCCGGGAAGGTGGGGGGAGAGAAAGAAGGATTTGAAATGGCGCAAGGTACTGTCAAGTGGTTCAACCCGGAAAAAGGCTATGGCTTCATCTCCCAGGAGGGTGGCGAGG
>CAYOBD010000425.1:0-1614 GCA_964402005.1 uncultured Eggerthellaceae bacterium | reverse complement strand
GAGCCGATGGCCGACATGCGCCTCACCGTGACCGATGACTACGCCGGCACCGTCATGGGTGACATCTCCACGCGCCGCGGCCGCATCGTCGGCACCGAGGCCGGAGATGCCGGCGAGACCGTCATCATCATGCGCGTGCCGTACGCCGAGGTCGTCAGCTACACCCGCGACCTGCGCTCCATGACGCGCGGCAACGGCAGCTACACGATCGAGATCAACGGCTACGAGCAGGTTCCCGCCGACGTGCAGAAGAAGCTGATGGAGGAGTACCAGGCAGCGCGCGCAGCGAACTAGCTGCAAGGATTGGCGGGCTGTAAAGCGAGTTCGCCGAATGGCATTTTCGCGAAAGGGCCGCATATGGCGGCCCTTTCGTTTTACACTGTCTGCAATGGATTAGCACTGGACGGAGCGCTCAATGGAAGATAGCTACTACGGCGAGGCGAAGCCCCTAGAAGGCAGGCACTCGAAGTATGCGGCCGCTGATACCGTGGACGAAAGCACGGTGACGGAATCTCCGGCGATCGATGAGGTGTCGAAAGCTGTCGATGGTGCAGAAGCCGCTAAGGCTGATGCAGCTGGTGCGGCTGCTGAAGCTGCTGAAGCCGAAGCCGTCGAGGCTGAGGCCGCAACCGCTGAAGCCGCAGTTGCCGCATCCGCCGCATCCGCCGAAACCGCCGTAACCTCCGCCGACAAGCCCCAGAAAACGACCGGCACGGGCAAGAAGAAGCGCGGGCCGTGGGGCATCGTGTTCATAGTTGCACTCATCGTGTTCATCTGCTCGATAGCGGCGCTTGCGCTTATTGCTTTCAGCTACTGCCAGGGCCAGCAGAAATACGAAGGCGTCGCGCGTGACGCCGGCCTCGATGTGATGCCGGAGGATCCATCGACCCTTGTAATCGACTGGAATGCCCTGTTGGCGGTGAACCCTGACACCGTGGCTTGGGTCTATGTCCCCAACACGGTAATCAACTATCCCGTCGTGCAGGGCCAGGACAACGATCATTACCTGACTTACGATTTCGACGGCGCAGAGGGCTGGCTTGCCGATTACGGCGCGATTTTCCTGGACTATCGCAATGCGCCCGATTTCAGCGACAAGGCAAGCTTCATCTACGGTCACCACATGAACGACGGTTCCATGTTCGCGGAGCTGGCGAATTTCGATGACCAGGCGCGTTTCGACGAATGCCGCACGGTGTATCTGCTCACGCCGATGACGAACTATCGGCTGCGCACGTTCGCGCTACTGCATGTCGACGCGACCGATGAGCTCGTGCAAAACGAGTTCGCCGATGACGATGAGTTCACGGAGTACGTGCAGGACAAGATCGATCGCAGCGTGGTCAACGTGGGCAGAATCCCGGCGGCGAAGGATATGGGTCGCATCTTCGCGCTGGCTACCTGCGATGACTTCGGCAGCGGGCGCTATGTGCTGTACGCATACATCGAGGACGAGAAAGCATCCGGCCTGACAGGTACCGTCGGCATCTCGCAGGAGGATGGCGAGGCGGTCGGTTTCGAGGACGACCTTTCGGCCGAATCGGCCGAAGCGGCCGGAGATGGGCAAGAGCTCGGGCAAGGCTCAGAAGAAGGGCAAGAGTCCGAGCAGAATGC
>CAYOBD010000424.1:0-1628 GCA_964402005.1 uncultured Eggerthellaceae bacterium | reverse complement strand
AGAGCCGCCACAGGTGGTCCTTGCGATTGAAGTAGGTCTTGCAGCCGGCGTCCTCGTAGGCCTTGAACTTCTTGTGCGCTGCGTCGAGCACCTCCCGGTATCCCTCGGGCGAGAGACCCTCCATGTTCTCGCCCGGAGTCGGCACGTAGCGCGAGAATGCGAAGACGTCGGCCCCCGCCTCAACCACCGCGTCGATGATCTGGGGGAGCTCGTGGGCGTTCACGTCGGAAACCGTCGTCATGATGATCGAGCGGATGCCCGCGCGGGCCAGCATCGGGATGCGCGAGAGCGTCTCGTCGTAGGAGCCGGGCTTGCGGAACCAGTCGTGGGTCTCGCGCGCTCCGTCGATCGACATCTGGTAGCGCAGGCACCCGCACTCGCGGAGGCGGGCGCAGACCTCATCCGTGAGATGGAAGGGGTTGCCCATGACGGTGAACTCGATGCCCTTGTCCTTCAGGATCTCCATCAGCGTCCAGAAATCAGGGTGCAGGACGGGGTCGCCCCCTGTGATGTAGAGGTAGGGCTCGCGCCCGAACGTCTCGCAGAAGTCCTCGATGTTGGCGAGCGTCTGCCGCATCTGCCCGAGGCTCATGCGGTTGAGCTCGACGGTTTCGTCCCCCGAGAAGATGTAGCAGTGATTGCAGCCATGCTCGCAGACGTCGAGGAGTTGCCACTGAAACGAGAAGGTCGGGCGTGCCATGTGCTGACTCCTTTCGAAGCGGGCGCCCGCTTTTGCGGACGCCCCTTACGCTTCTGCTTCTGGCGCCTGCCTTAGAAACGGTCGCTCGCGCCGCAGGCCGAGGGGCGCAGGTCGGAGGCGCCGCAGGCGGAGGGTCGAAGGTCGCTCGCCCCGCAGGCGGAGCTGCGATTGTCGGAGGCTCCGCAGGCGCTGCTGCGGGCGTCGGAGGCGCCGCAGGCGGAAGAGGCGGTCGTGCTGGTCCAGGATGCGAAACGGTCGAGTGCCATGGTCTGTTTCCTTTCGTTCGTGCGCGGACCCTTTCCGTGCCCAATCCAAGTATGCGGGCCCTGTGCTCGAAAGTGAATTTCAATGATGCTATTATTGATGCGATTATAGAATCAGTGCAAGGGGGACCGACCGTGAACACGACGCAACTCGAGTGCTTCGTCCAGGTGGCCGACAACCTGAACTTCAGGAGGGCGGCAGACGAGCTGCACCTCTCGCAGCCGACGGTGTCGAAGCAGGTCGCCTCGCTCGAGGAGGAGCTCGGCGGCGCCCTGTTCGTCCGCACCACGAGGGACGTGGCGCTCACCGCGTTCGGCGCGTCATTCCTGCCCGATGCGAGAGAGATCCTGCGGATGTCCTACGCGGCCGCCGAGCGCGCGCGGAAGAAGGCCGAGGGAACGGAGCTCGCCATCGGCTACTCCGATCCAAACGACCTTCTGCGCCTCGCCACAGTGCTCGACAGGCTCCGCGCGGAACACGAAGGCTTTCACGTGACGCTGAGCCTCGGGGCCCGGGATGCGAACCTTGACCGGCTCGTGCGCGAGCAGCTCGACATCGTCCTTGGGTTCAAGAGCACGGTACCGGAAGGCGGCGGCATTCTGTTCAAGCCGTTGATCACAGGAGGGCTCAGCTGCATCGTGCGCAAGGACTCGCCCCTGGCGTC
>CAYOBD010000423.1:712-1638 GCA_964402005.1 uncultured Eggerthellaceae bacterium | reverse complement strand
GCGCGCACCTGCGCTACTCGACCATCGAGAACTGGTCGAAGAACATGTACAACCTGAACACGAAGCGCGCCCGCTGCGACGAAGAGGGCGAGATCGAGTGGATTTCGGGTTCGTTCGGCAGCCACGTGGGCTATCTGTACCCGATGTCGATCCTGTCGGGGCGCAAGGCGCGCGCGAGCTTCACGGGCATCACATTCGCCGGACGCGGGCAGAACCTCGACACTGGCTGCAAGGTGGTGCTCGCGGCACCCGAGACGGCGGCAAGCGTCGAGACCAAAGGCATCTCCAAGGACGGCGGCATCCAAACGTTCCGCAGCGCAGTCATCGCGACGCCCGCAGCGGAAGGGTCACGTTGCACCGTGTCATGCCAGTCGTTGATGCTCGATGACCGCAGCCGCTCGGACACGATTCCCGCCATGGACATCCGTTGCAAGAACGTCGACATCGGCCACGAGGCCACGATCGGGCGCATCGGCGATGACAAGGTGTTCTACCTGATGAGCCGCGGCATCTCCGAAGAAGAGGCGCGTACGATGATTGTGAACGGCTTCGCTGAGCCCGTCTCCAAGGAGCTGCCGCTCGAGTATGCCGTGGAGATGAACAACCTGATCAAACTCGAGATGGAGGGGGCGATCGGATGATGGAGACTCAGACGATGCTCCTTGAGAACGTAAGCGCCATGCCTGCTTCGACGTGGCGGTTCTTGAAGATGAACGAAACGGCAATCGAGATTCCCGCCGGGCTTGCGATCTCCCCTGCCGTGGAGATCGAGGGGGCATGCCGCAGAGGCGACGGCGAGGAATTCGCCCAGGCGTTGGCGGCGGCGCAGGCCGAATGGGAGGCGCTGCATCCCGCACCGACGGCGGAAGAGCTTGCCGAACGCGAGGCGTTCCTGGCAGCCGAGGCCGATGCCACCTACGGGGGCA
>CAYOBD010000423.1:0-702 GCA_964402005.1 uncultured Eggerthellaceae bacterium | reverse complement strand
CCTGTAAACCATCGAGCATGGGACTACCAGATGAACGCAGACGCACTCGAAGACATGAGGTCTCTTGCTGCGGCGTTCGAGCACGGCCTCGGCGACGAGACGGCCGCCTACCTGCGCTATACCGCTGGAGAGCACATCATCGTCGAGGCCGCTCCAGGCCAAGAAGTGCAGGCGCGCATCACCGTGGCCGCCGTACCAGGCGCAATCAGCATAGCTGCGATCGACGCAATCGCGGGGCGGGACAGCTCGATCGAGCTGTCGATCCTGGTGGATGGGCCGGTCGCGGGTGCGCCAGACGCAGCAAGCGGGATCGCCGGCACGGCGCTGCGCGTGTTCGCCGATGCCGACGCGCACGTTTCCATCGAACGCATGCAGACGCTCAGCGACGGTTTCGCCGACATCGACGATGCGGGCCTGTTCGCCCACGACCGCGCGCATATCAACGTAAGGCAAACGGTGCTGGGCGCCGATGCGTCGTTCTCCGGTTGGGCGGGCGACCTGCGCGGCGACCAAAGCCGCATTGGCATAGACACGCGCTACCTGGGCTCCGGCACGCAGAAGCGGGATTTCAACTACTCGCTGCGCCATCACGGCACCCGCAGCACGTGCGACTTGACCGCCAACGGCGTACTGGCCGGGAAGAGCGCGAAGATCCTGCGGGGCACCATCGACCTCGTGCGCGGCTGCAAGGGGGCGCTGGGC
>CAYOBD010000422.1:0-1639 GCA_964402005.1 uncultured Eggerthellaceae bacterium | reverse complement strand
GATGCCAGGGCCGATAGCCGCAAGGCCATAGCCAACGAGCTTCAATGCGGTAAGGGTTACTACTGCGTCCACGATTTCCTCCTTTGTTTCGTCCTCGCTGCGTACAGCTCGGACACCGGTTTTATTGCTTATCGGCCGTGGATGACCGATCATGCCAAATCTGTCTGCCCGTTTCGCGGCAAGCCGCTGGGGCGGGCGCCCCGTCTTGCTCCATGCTCCTTAGTGCTCCGAAGTGGCCAGCTGGATGTAGACGGCCGAGAGCATGGTGAACACATAGGCCTGGATGAACGCGACCAGGCATTCGAGTGCATACATGATCACCAAGAACAGCATCCATGCGATAGAGATGCCGCCGACCGCTGCACCGGCGCCTTGGATGGCCGCCTGGATGAAGCCGGTCGAAAGCAGAGCGAAGATGCCGAGCGCCATATGGCCTGCGAACATGTTGCCGTAAAGTCGCACGGCCAGCGTGAGCGCGCGCAGCACGAGCGAGATGAACTCAAAGAACCAGATGACGGGCACCATAGGTTTCGGCAAGCCGGACGGGGCGATGGACTTGATGTAGCCCCAGCCGCCGTGGGCTTTCACGCCCCAGTAGTTGAAGTACACAAACGAGATGAGCGAAAGCGCCCAGGTGACGCTGATCGTTCCGGTTGGGGTGCGGCAGCCGGGCACAAGGCCCACGAAGTTGGCGCACAGAATGAAGAAGAACAGCGTAGCCAAGAACGGCACATGCTTCTTGTAGCCGTGGCCGATGGCATTTTCTGCGACATCCTTGCGGACGAGCTGGTAGCCGTACTCCACCATGTTGACGAACGGATGCTCCGGCACGAGCGTCAGCCGCTTACCGACCAGCAAGACGCACAGCACCACGAGAGCGAACACGATGATCATCCAGAGCGTGTACTGGGTGAGTCCCACCGCGCCGCCATCGTTGATGATCCATGGGGGGTTCATCAACGATTCTTTCAGGTGCTGGACCTCTTCGTTTACGAAATCCAATGGGTTCACGTGCTATCCCTTTCCCCTGTCGTTACCTGCGTATCATGCGCGATACGCCGAATACCACCGCTGCTACAACAAGCGCCCCCGCCTCGCCCAACACGAACGGGACCGCAACAGGCCGCGCTATGACGATGCATATCACGACCCCAACTGCAAGGATGACGAATGACCCCAGCACGCCCAGCAGCAGCCCGCCTGCGTGGCCGACGTTGCTCGTCGGTGTCGCCTTACGTGCCAACCGCATCCCGGCTATCAGCGGCAGAAACGCACACGCACCTACCACGACACCCAGTACAGCAGCTAGAATCATCCCACCCATCCTGTTAACATTGCCCATAATAATGCAGCCGCTCCATGATAGTGCTGCAATGTGTCGGCAGCCTATGAGAAGACGCGAAAATCCCGCGAACGGATGGATTGCACAGAATTGGTCGCGGTTTGCCGTCATTCACTCCAGCATGCTGCAAACGGGCAGCGTGCGCCGTTCTATGCAGGAGTCCGAAAACCGCAAAACGGCGAATTCTTGCTGGCGAATTTCATCGTTTTCGCGATTTCGGATCGATTTCGAAGCTCAGTCAAAGTCAAGTCCATATCGGTGTGTAAATTCGCGCGCGCCTTCCTTCCCTTCCCCTAC
>CAYOBD010000421.1:0-1650 GCA_964402005.1 uncultured Eggerthellaceae bacterium | reverse complement strand
GCTATCTTGTTCGGCTGAATAAAGCGTTTTCGATTTACCCGATGCGAAGCGTGTTCAGGATGGCCATAACGTCATCGGCACCGATGCGATCGAAATCTGTTCCGGTCACGATGGCACAGATGTCGGTGTACTTGTCCTGAGCCGTTCCCTCAAGGTCGATCATAATCTCCATCTTCGCATCGCCCCAATCGGGATCGACGTAGAAGATGCGATGTGCCGGCAGCCCGGCAATCGTCAGATCGTCAGCACTGTACCCCTCACAGTCGGCATAGCCGTCCAAATAGTCCAGACGTTTCTGCTTGCCGTCGGTCTCAAACGTTTGGTCCGCATTGAATTTTATGGTCACAGAGCCGTCGAGCGCTTCGATCGTACCCAGAATGGCGCTCGGATCCTCCTGGAATGTCGCAGCGGGATAATCGAAGAAGATGATGCCTTTGCCGTCGTAGTCGTACGTGGCGGTCTCCCCCATGGTGTTGGACTCGATGGATGCCGGGTTCTGCACCGCAGCCGATGTTGCCTCAGCAGCCGCAGACGTCTCAGCGGCAGGAGCCGCGGCAGGAGCCGCCGCAGCGCTACCCTGGTCGTCGCTGGATGCAGCCTGTTGGTTCGACCCGCCGCCACCGCACGCAGCCAGCCCGAAAACCGCAAGTGCCGTAGCCGCAATCAAAATCGCTAGTTTCCTCATAGCCCTTCCCTTTCATGCCGATGGCCCGATAAACGAATCATTGGGGAGTCTCCCCTTTGATTCGAATCATTGGGGAGTCTCCCCAATGATTCACTTGAGGAGTCTCCCCTTTGGCTCTTTCCGTAAACCTTACGCCTGGCCGGGGATGACCTCGTGGAATCCACCCTTCTCGAAGACGACTTCGTTAGGCAGCTCGTCGCCTTCTTTGTAGGGATAGATCTTGCAGATCATGGCCTTGATCGACGAGCCGATGCCGCCCTCGCCGGTCTGGAAATCGCGCGTCAGGTTGTTCACATTGGAGTTGAACGCGCCGAAGACGCTCGGCTTGGCCGCCTCTTCCTCCGGGAACCACCAGCCGTGCTCGGCATGGACGGTCTTCTCGTTCACCTCTTCGGAGACCTTGGCGATCTGGCGCAGACGGCCGCGGTCGTTCTCGATCCATACCCACTGGCCATCGACGATGCCGTACTTCTCGGCAGTCTTCGGGTTGATCGTAACCAAGGGCAGCGGATGGAACTCGCGCATCGTCGGCAACTGGCGATGCTCGGAATGGAACCACTCGTAGGAGCGGCCGCCGCACGTGAGGATGAGCGGATATTCTTCCATCATCTCAGGCGTCGAGACCGGGCCGGTTGCAGGCTCGACATGCACGGGCGTCGTCGACAGCTGCCAGACGGCAAACGTCGTAGGCGCAAGCTCCACACGGCCAGACGGCGTGGCGAAGCCGACCGACCCGTCGGGACGCAGCATGCCCTTCTCGTACTTCTTGTAGGTGGCGTTCAGCATGTCGTAGCGCACGCCGCCTTTCTCGGTCAGGCTCTCGAACGTCTCGTCGAACACATTGCCCGCGGTGTCGATGTATGCCGCACCCTCGTTGATGTCGTCCGCGGATGCCGTGTGCTGTCCGCCGGCGCCGCCCTCGTCGCTCATGATGAACGAACCAGTGCGCAGCCCCATGTACCAGT
>CAYOBD010000420.1:0-1651 GCA_964402005.1 uncultured Eggerthellaceae bacterium | reverse complement strand
GAATAGACGCGCTTCAGCCAGAAGCTTGCCGCCAGCGCTCGCAATGCACTGCAACATGCGCTCGTTTGTCACGTCCTCGTTCACAACGAACGCCACGTCGGCATCCACAGCTGGCAACGTCGGCACGTCCACATAGTCACGCGCCGGACGCTGGCAGCGGCCGAGCGCTTCCATATCCAGCTCGAAGGCGACCACAGGAGCTGCTGCTTCGAACGCAGCAGCAGCCAGCGGATGGATCTCGCCCACCCAGCCGAGCACCGTACCGCCCGAGAGCACCTGCGCGGCGCGTCCCGGCTGCAGATGCGGAGCCTCTTCAGCAGTAAGCGCCTTAAAGCGCAGCTTCGGCAACGCCAGCTCACGCGCAAGGTTTTCCACCACTCCCTTGCCGTCGAAGAAATCGAACGACGCTGGTTGCGCATTCCAAGCGGCATCGCCCATAGCGCCCGCCAGAACCGCCGCAACGCGCTTGCGCTCGCGCGGCTTTTTCCGCCCTTCGTGCGCAAAGAACACAACGCCGGTCTCGTAAAGCTCGACGTTGCGCACACCGTGCGCCTGGTTGTAGGCGACCGACCGCAGAAGACCGGGGATGATGCTCTGGCGCATCACAGCCTGCTCCGCATTCATCGGATTGATCAGCTCGACAGGATCTCCCAGCTCATCGCCCGACATCCGTAGACGCGCAAGGTCATCGGTTTCAGCGAATGCGTATGTGGTCGTCTCATTCAGCCCGCTTGCCGTGAGCGTACGGTTCACAATGCGCTCGAGCTTCTGCGCGTCCGTCAGCGCGCCCACGCGGTCGGGACTCGACGGCAGAGTCGGCGGCACAAGGTCCATGCCCCACAGACGCAGGACCTCCTCGTACAAATCGATCTCGCGCTCCAGGTCGGGACGACATGTCGGCGCTGTAACATCCAACACGTCGGGAATCGGATCAGCATCGGACTGAGCCACTTCGCAGTCCAAGCGCTCCAAGATGTCCACGATGTCCGCACGCGGCACATCCACACCCATCATGGCCGCAAAACGCGGAATGCGAAACTGCAGCTGGCGCGCAGCGGTCGGCGCCGGATACACATCCACGATGCCCGGGCACACGCGCCCGCCGGCCACTTCGGCCAGAAGCGCCGCAGCCGCAGCCGAGTAATCGGCGATCGGATTGTCGTCCACGCCGCGCTCATAGCGCATCGACGACTCGCTGATCAACCCCAGATTGCGGCTCGTACGGCTCGTGCGGCCATGCTCGAACGTTGCCGCCTCGAGCAGCACCGTGGTCGACTCCTCGGTGATCTCGGAGTCGAGCCCACCCATCACGCCTGCAAGCGCCACGGCCCGATCGGGCGTAGCGATGACAGTCATGTCGCTCGTCAATTCGCGCTCGACCTCGTCAAGCGTCGTGAAATGCTCGCCGTCGCCTGCTGCGCGCACGATGATGTGCGCCTTGCCGTCAGCACTGACCAGCTTGTCGTAGTCGAAAGAATGCAGCGGCTGCCCATACAGGAACAGAATGTAGTTCGTCACGTCCACCACGTTGTTGATCGGACGCGCGCCCGCGGCGGCCACGCGCTCGGCGAGCCACTGCGGCGACGGACCGATTTTCACATCCTTGATCACGCGCGAGCAGATGCTGGTCGAACTGAACCTGAACGTGCCG
>CAYOBD010000419.1:0-1652 GCA_964402005.1 uncultured Eggerthellaceae bacterium | reverse complement strand
GCAATGTCTGAACCTGCATGCCGATTCCTCCGATACGCCATGGTATCGCGCCCGATTGCAAGGACGGTCTTATCAGTTGCCGATAAGTAACATAATACACAACAATAGGTTGCCTAATGATGCAGATGCATGCTCATAGCGGAAAACGAGTCGGAGCCATACCATTGAGCCAGTGCAAGCCGCTCGGCAATAGGGGCGGCAATCGGAAGAGCGGTTGCGATAAGCAGCCGGCAGGAACGAGAGAAGGGGGAAGCATGGCATCGGAGGAGTCTTTTGTCTACACGGCATGCCCCGGATGGGGCGATCACGACTACTGTGCGCTCAAGACCATCGTCAAAGATGGCAAGATTGTTCGCACAGAACGCGTGATCTACGACGGCCCGGAGGAGGCGGATGGACATATCTGCCAGAAGGGGTGTTTGGCGGGGCGTCAGCCTTATGATCCGACCCGTCTGAAGAAGCCGCTGAAGCGTATCGGCGAGCGCGGCGAAGGTAAATGGGAGGAGATCTCTTGGGAGCAGGCGCTCGACGAAATCGGCGAGAAGCTGTGCTCCATTCGCGATGAGTACGGTCCTGCTTCGGTCACGATGTGGAATCTGCGCGCAGGCGTGCCGCCGGCGTACAGCCTTGAAGCCCTTATGCCTGAGCGTTTCGGAAACGCTTTCGGCATGACCTGCCCGATGCAGTCCATCGGCTTGGACAACGGCCCGTTCTATACCGAGTTCTACAGCGTCGGAACTACCGCGGCGCACGTGCTGATCGACCCGCGCGTGCTCGACGAGACCGATCTGGTCTACATCTGGGGTTGCAATCCCATCGAGAACCAGGTCCGTTTCGCTCAGCATCTGGTGAAGGCTCGCGAGCACGGTGCGAAGATCATCGATATCGGCCTCATCTTCGACGGCACGGCAGGATTCGCCGATGAGTTCTACGGAATCAAGCCCTCGACCGACGGTGACCTGGCAATGGGCATGATCAACTACATCCTGGAGAACGACCTGCAGGATACCGCGTACCTGATCCGCCGCTCAATCGCCGCCTACATGGTGCGCGATGACGACGGCATGCTTGCACGCGATGAGAATGGCAATTTCATCGTCTTCGACAACGATACGCAGGCACTTATGGCCGTTGCCCCGGCGGGCGGCGAGCTGCCGAGTGAGAATCTGGCGCTGAAGGGCCACTTCGAGTGGGAGGGCATCGCCCTTACCCCTGTGTTCCAGCTGCTGTGCGAGCGTGCTGCTGAGTATCCGCTCGATGTCGTTTCCGAGAAGACAGGCATCCCCGCATATATCATAAAGAAGCTGGCAACCGATTGGGCCTGCACCGACAAGGCGTTCATCTGCAGCGGCTATGGTCTGCGCTACCACAACACGAATGAGACCTATCGCCTGCAGCATCTATTGGGCATCATCACGGGCAAATTCGGCCGTCCCGGCGCAGGCGTCATCGAGGGCCTGCAGCTGCAGGGCTTCCCGCTGAACTTCAATGACAGCGCTATCGCGCTGCCCGAGGGCACGCTCGAATCAGCCAAGTCGGTGCCTGTGCGTATGGCCAACTGGTTTGCCGAGGCTGAAGCTCCGAACAGCCCCTACAAGGCGCTCATCGTCGCCGGCGGCAACCCTGTGCATCAGCAGCCTGACCGTCAGCGT
>CAYOBD010000418.1:0-1662 GCA_964402005.1 uncultured Eggerthellaceae bacterium | reverse complement strand
GGAAGACACGGGGAAGGAAGCGCATGAAAGTCGAAGACAAGGTCATCGAGTGGATTGAAAACTTCAAGTATGAGGATTTGACCGAGCGTGACATCGATATCATCAAAAAGCAGATTCTGACGTACGTTGGTTGCGTCATCGCGGGCAGCTCGAACGTCGGCTGTGAGGAAGTCGTCGAGATCGCCAAGGACCTTGGCGGCAAAGAAGAGGCCACCGTGCTCGTGCACGGTGGCAAGGTGCCCGCGCAGCAGGCCGCATTTGTCAACGGCGTCATGGGCCGCGCGCTCGACGTGTGCGACCATGCACAGCCTGGCATTCACATCGGTTCCGGCATGATCTCGGCTGTGCTTGCCGCTGCGCAGGCGTGGGGCATCGAGATGAGCGGCAAGGACTTCATGACCGCGCTGGCCGTCGGCGACGAGTTCGGCTTCCGCTTCAACCTTGAGGAAGAGGACTACCACGGGTTCGATCCGACGGGCATCGCCGTCGTCATGGCGTGCGCTGCAGGTGTGGCCAAGGTGCTCGGCATGGACCACAAGACGGCGCTTCACACCATGGCGCTCGCGTACAACCGCTGCGGCGGAAGTTTCCAATGCAACATCGACGGTGCGCTGGGCGTGCGCATCATCGAGGGCTGGGTTGCCCAGGCAGGCGTCGAGTGCGCGCGTTTGGCCGCCGCCGGCCTGACCGGCCCGGTCAACTTCCTCAGCGGCGTGTACAGCTATCATCATCTGTTCACGCTCGACCGCACCACGGCCGAGGCAGAATTTGCCGATCTCGGCGAGGCGCCCCTGAAGGCCCCGATGCTCGGCTTCAAGAAGTACCCGAGCTGCGGCATGACGCAGGGCTCCACGCAGCTTACGCTCGACATGATGAACGAGTACGGTATCAAGGCCGAAGACGTTGACCATATCGTGCTCACGCTTCCGACCTATGGCTACAACCTGGTGGGCACGTTCTCGCTCGGCGACAACCCGAAGGTCGACGCGCAGTTCGGCACTCCGTACTGCATCGCCAACGCACTCGTTCGGCGCGAGGTCAAGCTCGCTCACTTCGAACCCGAGTACATCCTGGACGACGAGGTTCTCGAGTTTGCGAAGAAGATCGAGACCGTGTGCGACCCGAGCATCGACCACACGCGTCCTCACTATGCGTCGAACCTCGACATCTACATGAAGGACGGTACGGTCTACAACGGCCAGACCGACATTTCACCGGGCACCAAGGAGGCTCCGCTCGAGGACGCCGACTTCAAGCGTCGTTTCTACGATTGCGTCGATTTCACGAACAAGCCGTTCATCAACGAGCGCGCCGATGCGATTTACGAAATGTGCATGAAGGTTGACGAACTCGATGACATCTACGAGCTGTTCAACTTCATCACCAAGCAGGACTAGGCTGCGTGGTCGAACACGGGCTGGCGCGTTGCGTGCCGGCCCGCTCCGAAGAAAACATTGTGCATCAGGGTATATGGGGATTCGAGAGTCATGCGCGATTGGAGGGAGCGGTTATGGGTTTCGTGAACGGTAGCGCTTCATGGGATGAGTCATTTGACGTCGTCGTCATCGGCACCGGATACGCTGGCCTCATGGCGGCCTATGAGGCGTCGCGACTTGCTGATCGCGTGCTCGTGGTCGAGAAGATGTCCTATACGGGCGGCAA
>CAYOBD010000417.1:0-1663 GCA_964402005.1 uncultured Eggerthellaceae bacterium | reverse complement strand
TCGCGTTCATGGGCGTGCGGATTTCGTGGCTCATGTTCGAAAGGAACGCCGTCTTTGCCCTGTTGGCCTCTTCCGCAGCGGCGAGCGCTTCGCTGAGGGCTTCGCGGCTTTCTGCGATCTGGAATTTCTGCTCGCGCTCGCGATCGAGAGAGCGCTCGAGCTGCTCGCGGTACTCATCCTTCTCATCCTCGACTACGAAGCTGTGCAGGATGCACGTACCCAGCATGTAGCCCATCGCATACAGCGGCATAAGAGGATAGAAGACCTGTGCGGCGATGAGCACCACCATGGCGATGCCGAAAAAGCCGATCGTGAGATGCCTGCGTTTGATTGTCCCTTCGGTTTTCGAAGCCATGAACAGCGTGTACACCGATGTTGCCAAGAACAGCACAATCTGGATCGCGAGCAGCACATAGCGCGCAGCGCCCGCATGATAGTTGCCGGTTTCGTCGAACCAGAACAGCACCGGGTAGAAGAAGTTGGCGACGATGACGATCGCCGCGAAGATGAACACGATGCGCCCGGCCTGCGTGAGCACCGCGCTGAAGGCATTCTTGGTGTCGAGATATGACACGACATAGCGCGTCCACAGCAATACGGCTGCCATCATCGCCGCGAAATGCACCGTCGTGTCCGCGAACTCGAGGGCGGTGAGGCGGTTGGCATCGAGAATGCCCCACATCGCATCGGTGATGTAATAGCACAGCACGCCGATTAGGAAAAAGCGGTAGTAGCGCTGCGTTGTCTCGTGTTTCAGATTGTCGGATCCGACATTGCCGGCATCCCCGGTCGCAGCGCCGCCCTCGAGCGCGCCACGCCCATCGCGTCGCCAGAGTACGTCCTGGTTGATAATCAACAAGACCAGCGCCGCAAGGATGCCAATGATCGAATACGTCATCCCGTTACCTTTGCTAACCTGCGCTATTCAGAACACGTAACCTGCAGTGCCGTCCTAGCGTTCAGCACGAAGAATCAAACCATGACGAGTATAGCCCACTATCAGGCTGTGCTCCCAACTAAATCAGCATCCCAGAGGCCTTTAAGGGGCGGGGGGCATCCCCTTTGTCCCCCATGCCGCAATCAGCGCCCCGAGAGTGGCAGCTTCGGGGTGGCGGATTAACCGTTCAAAGCATCGAGAATAAAGGCGTTTTGGGCAAGGGGCTGCCTACGGCCAGCTATCATTCTGCAAGCAGCTCTTCTAGGGTTTCGAAAAGCAACTCGGGCTCAACCGGCTTTGACAGATGAGCGTTCAACCCAGCTTGCATGCTGCGTTGCACGTCCTCGTCGAACGCGTTAGCGGTGAGCGCGATGATTGGTATGGTTTTGGCGTCCGCCCGGTTCGTTGCCCTTATAACCTGCGTAGCTTCCAGACCGTCCATCTCCGGCATGCGCATGTCCATCAGGATGGCATCGTAGTAACCTGGCTCATGGTTTTGGTACATCTCTACGGCAATTTTGCCGTTTTCCGCGTGATCCACATCCATTTCCCTCATAGACAGCACCATAATCATGATTTCCGCGTTGATTGCGACGTCCTCGGCAAGCAGTATGCGGCGGCCTTTCAAATCCACCGTGCGCCGAACCGGGCTGGCATTCTTCTTACGGAACGCCGCGCGGAACTCGTCCATGACCGTGCCGGCGAACAGGGGCTTGGAGGCAAAGG
>CAYOBD010000416.1:0-1668 GCA_964402005.1 uncultured Eggerthellaceae bacterium | reverse complement strand
CTACTATGCACCCACGTCGCGCTACGGGACCCCGCAGGATTTCATGTACTTGGTTGACACGCTGCATGCGGCTGGCATCGGCGTCATCCTGGATTGGGTGCCGGCGCATTTTCCCAAGGATGCCTGGGCGCTTGCGCGCTTCGATGGCACGCCGCAGTTCGAGTACGCCAACCCACGCATCGGCGAGCACGCCGAGTGGGGCACTCTCGTATTCTACTATAAGAAACCCCAGGTTGTGAGCTTCCTCATATCGTCGGCGATGTTCTTCTTCGACATGTACCATATCGATGGCATCCTCGTGGACGCCGTCACATCCATGCTCTACCTGGACTATGCGCGCACCGACTGGGTGCGCAATAAGGACGGCGGCAACATCAATCTGGAGGCCGTCGATTTCCTGCGGAAACTGAACAGCGCCATTTTGTCCGAGTATCCCGGCGCGGTCACCATCGCCGAGGAATCGACCGCGTTTCCGCTGGTCACATGCCCGCCTTATGACGGCGGTCTGGGTTTCACATTCAAATGGGACATGGGCTTCATGCACGATACGCTCGAGTACTGCCAGATGGATTCGCTGTTCCGGCGCGACCATCACGAGAAGCTCACGTTCGGCATGATGTACGCGTTCTCCGAGAATTACATCCTGGCATACAGCCATGACGAGGTCGTGCACGGCAAGGCTTCGATGGTTAACAAGATGTTCGGCAACTACGAGCAGAAATTCGCGACGTTGCGCGCGCTGATGGGCTGGCAATTCGGACGGCCTGGCAAGAAGCTGACGTTCATGGGCTCGGAATTCGGCCAGTTCATCGAATGGGATTTCAAAAAGCAGCTCGACTGGTTCCTGCTGCAGTATCCCATCCACGACAGCATGCGCGCTTACAGCGCCGAGCTGAACGCGCTGTACCGCACGCATCCGGCGCTTTGGAGGATCGACGACGGTTGGGCAGGCTTCGGCTGGGCCAACGTCGACGACCGCGATGAGAGCGCCATCGCGTTTTTCCGCTATGCGAACGATGGCAGCCGCCCTGTGCTGTGCTGCTGCAATTTCACGCCGAATCCGGTCGAGGGGTTCACGGTGGGCGTGCCAGCGTACGGCAGGCTCATCGAAGTGCTGAACAGCGACGATGAGCGCTTCGGGGGCTCGGGAGCGGGCAACTCCGAGCCGGTCGAGACCGACGAGGAACCGTTCGGCGGACAGCCGTTCAGCGCCCGGCTCACGTTGGGGCCGCTGTCGGCTGTGTTCTTCGAACTGGAGATGATCGAGAGGGAAAAGGACGAGACATGCACGTCTGAGGTTGGGAATGAGTCAGCGAATGGGTCAATCACCCCTGAGGTAATCGACTCATAAGTCAACCACCCCATGGGGTAGTCGGCTCGTCTCCGGCTTCAGGTGTTTGCGGGCGTTATGCGGAATCGGTAACGGGGGAGCAAAGGAGCGATACATGAACAGCCATAAAGAATGCGTTGCCATGATATTGGCCGGCGGGCAGGGCAGCCGCCTGGGCGTGCTTACCCGGTACCGTGCGAAGCCGGCGGTACCGTATGGCGGTAAGTACCGCATCATCGATTTTCCACTTTCAAACTGCACGAACTCGGGCATCGATACGGTTGGCGTGCTCACGCAGTACGAGCCGTTCGTGCTGAACAGCTACATCGGCAACGGAG
>CAYOBD010000415.1:0-1677 GCA_964402005.1 uncultured Eggerthellaceae bacterium | reverse complement strand
AATTACCCTGGACCCCGTTCTATGTTGACAAGGTAATAGCGGACCAGCACCTTGCGCACATTGTCGTGGATGACCCCTCTCGCGATTGCTACTTCCGCACAGTTGTAAAGCGGGATGACATAGCGTCATGCGTTTCCAATGGCTTATGTTATCGTGGCCGATTCGGTCCAGAGCATAAATCGATAATTGGCGCGATAGAGCCGTTCCCGGAAGCCACAATGGCCAAACAATTTACGTCCACCTACTCAGGCCAAATCGATCTCGTTCAAAACTTCGGGTTTGTCAATTCGAGACAAATGCGGGTCTGGGTTCCGCCTGCACTGCTCGATGGCCAGCAGGCAAAGCAGTTCCAGCAAGCTAGCGGAACATGCCGAAAGACCTACAAGCCACCAAAGTCATCATTGGCCAAAGGTACATGGGAGTGGGAAGCGACAACTCTCGAGCTTGGAGCTGAAGCAGACGAAGACAGCTATAGGCTCAAAGGAACCGGTAGATTCCAATTTGCAAGAAGTCGATATGCCAGGAAAGACTTTGGTTTTGTGGAAGACGAGAATACGGGTGACGAGTACTATGTACCAGCTAAGCTCATCGAACTGCATCACCTGACTGATTACAAGACTATCGATTTCATCGCCGAGAAATCATGGGATAGAAAGAAGAATCGTTGGGGTTGGAGAGTTACGGAGATTATTGATCGAACCTAGTTGAACGGCGCAAAGAAATGACCAGCCAATGAAGGGCGGAGAGATTGACCTCCGCCCTCTGTTTCCATAGGCAGTCTTTTGCTTAACCGCCTTGTTCGTATGATTTGAACCAACGCTATTGGAACATCATTCGATTCTCTTGCGACAAATCGCTCGGATGAACACCCAGCAAATCTTCCCACCACTGCCTTGTCTCACAATCTGAAGCACCAAGCATATCGAGGAGACGGCTTCTTGCTTCAGCTGGCATGGACCAGAAGTCTGCACGCATTGCGGCATCAATAGCCTTTGTGCTGGCATCCATGTCTTCGCAGATTTGACGCTTCTCTTCCAAGCTATAAGATTGAGGTGAGCCCAGACAAATATCGGCTCGCAGGTAAGCTATCTCGTGTTCTTCCCTTAGGTGATTCCAATCTGCATTCGTGTACATAACAACGCTCTCTTTCCGTTGGGGAAACCGACTAATTCTTGCGTTAGCGTCCGCCTTTCATTCGTGACTACCTTTTCGGCTAAGCCAATCGAGCCAGAATTCGTGACTACCTTTTCAAATCAGCCAATCCTAAGCCAATCCTAAGCCAACGCGCGAATCTTTTCGATTCCGTTTGAAACCGTCCGTTCACAGTTTTCCCTGTTCAAGCGCACATTGCACACTATTTGAAACCATCCGTTCCCACCTGCTCAACCAACTGTCACGTCGGAGGTCGGACACGCTGACAATGTCACACAGGGAGAACTGCCTTATCATGAAAGCAGGCGGTTTTTCGGATAGCCGCCGATGCCGGTAATGGAACGACCGTATGCATGGCCGCACCGGATGCAGGCGCAGGTGGAAGTCGGGGACAAAGCCACGGACCCGCGGGCGAAAGGATGGGGCATATGCTCGAACAGGTTGACCTCAATTCGGTGAAGATGACGAAGGCTCATGAAGTGTACCACTTAGAATATCAAAAAGAATTCGTTAACTGTGATATAG
>CAYOBD010000414.1:0-1687 GCA_964402005.1 uncultured Eggerthellaceae bacterium | reverse complement strand
GCGCAGAAGGCCAGCGAGCAAGCACGCGACGAGCTGGCTGCCATCGAGGATCGCGAACGTCAGGCGCAGCAGGAGCTCGTGCGGGCGCTTGAGGAGCAGACGGGCAAGCGTGCGGAGCGCGATGCGGCCGAAGAGGACGTGCGCGTGCGCGAGTCAGAGATCAAGGCGCTGAAGAACGCCCGCAAGGCCATCAGCGACGAGGATCCGGCCCTTGCATGGTTGCTCGAGAACGCAGAGCGCTTCTCGGGGAACATGAAGCCCGTTGCCCAGATGCTCGGCGCTCCCACCGATCTCGAAACGCTCGTCGAGCAGGTGCTCGGCGACGATGTTGCTGCCCTTTCCGTCGATGCCGATTCCGAAGCCCGTGCCATAGCGCAGGCACTCGGCCAGGGCGATCGCGCAGGCGATGTGTCGCTGGTCATGCGCGAGGATGCAGGCGCTGACCGCACACGGGCGCGCATGGCGGGTGTGGGAACGCCGCTCGTTGACGTACTCTCGTTCGACGACCGGTCTGCTTCCACGGTAGAGGCGCTGTTGGGCGACGTGGTGATATGTGGAACCCGCGACGAGGCGTTCGAGGCGCATCGTGCGGATACGAAGGGCCTTCGATTCGTGTCGCGCGATGGCTGCATCGTGTATCCGGGTGGCAAGGTCCGCGTGTTCGGCAAGCGCCATGACGAGTCGGAGGGCGTGCTCGCGCGCGAGCGGCGCCTGAATGCGCTCGCCGCGCAACTGGAAGATGTCCGGAAGCGCGCCGATGAGGCTCGTGAAGCCGTTCTGATGGCCGAAGAGGCCTATCGGGCGGCGCAGGCGGAAAGCCTTCACGTATCGCAGCAGCTCGCCAGCCAGAAGGGCGTTGCGGCGGCGGCGGAAGCAGAGGCGCGCAGGGCAGCCGAGAAGCTCTCCACGCTCGTACGCGAGAGCGAAGACATGGAGCGGCAGCTGGAAGCTGCGAAGTCGACCGTCAGCAACCTGCGGCCTGACGTCGAGGCCACTGAAAAGCTCATCCAGGGCACGAAAGCCGAGCGTGTGGATCTTCAGCAGCGCATTGAAGAGCTCCAACGTCAATTGGAACCCGCGCGCGAGACGGCTGCCGACCTTTCGGAAAAGCTCAACGAAGCGAAGCTCTCGGAGGCATCGCTCAACGAGCGTGCTACCTACGCGCGGCGCATGGCTGAGGCCCGTCAGCGCGACCTGGATGCCATCGAAATCGAAGTGCGCGAAGCAAAGCGTCTCTTGGCGCTCAAGGAGGCTGCTCGTCGTCGGACCGATCCGCTGCTCGAGGTTCTTGCCAGCGTGGGCGTTTCGCTTGCGAAGCGCGCCGGCATTCTCGACGAGGCATTGGCCGCGCAGGAATCGAGCACGACGTCCATCCATGCCGCAGCGGCGGCATCGCGCGACGAGGCACGTCGCGCCCACGATGCCTTCGAAGAGGCGAACGCGAAGATGGCCCAGGTGCGTGTCGACAAGGGACGCCTCGAGGTCCAGGTGGAGGCGGCAGCCACTACCGTCGTGCGCGATTGCGGCACGCCGCTCGACCATATCGATGAAGTGCCGGTGCTCGAAGATCGCCAGGCGGCCGAGGACGAGCTGTTCAAACTCGAACGCCGCATAAAGAACATGGGAACCATCAATCCCGATGCCGCCGAGGAATACGAGCAGCTCAAGCAGCGCTACGACTACCTAG
>CAYOBD010000413.1:0-1711 GCA_964402005.1 uncultured Eggerthellaceae bacterium | reverse complement strand
ATCCACCGATGATAATTGCAACGACGGCAGTCATATCTGCTGCCAAACGTGCGTCATGCCTGTTGATGCTGGCATGAGCAGCTGCCCTTATTGCGGCGATCCGATTCCAGCCGATCCGCCTGATGGTTTCCGCAAAACCGATCCATCGCATAGCATCAGAATCATCTATATAAGCGGGTCATCATATCCGGCAATTGACCTACAACTAACACGAAAAGCTGCACGGCGATATCTCGCCATGCAGCTGTTCGTCTCCGAGAACACTACCAAGGAGCACCTCAAGAATTCCTATGCGAAAATGGGCGTCCGCTCGAAAACGACCTCGAGCGCGTACTGCCCATGCGCTGTCGAAGCGGCAGCCTACCTCATGACTTCAAAATTCGGGCAGCTCGTGACAGTGGGGCACCAGAAGCTATCGCCTCCAGCAATGCTTTCAAGCTGCTCGTCGCTGAGCTCCACGCCTTCCGCCTTAGCAAGCGCAACCAGGTCCTCGGCGGTCTTGCAGGCCATTACCTGGGCCTTCTGCTCATCAGTCAGTTCGCCAAACTCCATGTCCGTGTCCCCTTTCCTTTTGCCAGTCTTGTCATTGTAGTGTGTCTTTTTATCACTGAAATATGGGCCATTGCGCTTTGCTTTGAAATGGTTGAACAACGAGCGACTTCGTGTTTGTAGACGCCTGGTCTCGAGCGCAGAGGAGTGAGCAGGATGATGTATCAATGGATTTGGTTCACAGCGGTTCGATTGCCCTGCTGCAATTCCTTTTGAGTGATTCAAAACATATCAGGATGCTTCGATTCCAACCTTTCCGCTATCTCGCTTTCAAATCAAACTTAGCTAGTTCATTCGCTCATCTGATACGATGCGAACAGTAATCATCGCAAGGAGGAATTGCACATGAAAGCCACCGTCAATGAAATCTCATCGACCGTGGCAGCTGGCGTGTCAATTCCGAACCGGCAGAGAGTGCTCGTCGCAATGAGTGGCGGCGTGGATTCAAGCGTTACGGCACTGCTATTGCAGCAATCGGGATACGAATGCGTCGGCGTGACGATGCGTCTCTACGATCAGATACGCATCGACTGCAGCAAGCCGATATGCTGCAGCCTCGAAGACGCCGAAGATGCCCGTAACATAGCCGAGAGCTTGGGCATGGAGTTTCATTTGCTCGATTACCGCGAAGAATTCGAACGGAACGTCATCGACCGTTTCGTCTCCGAATACGCACGTGGACGCACGCCCAACCCCTGCATACTGTGCAATCGCCATCTGAAGTTTGGGCTCCTGTTCGAAAAAGCCCGTGCGCTCGGCTGCGATTTCGTTGCAACCGGCCATTACGCTCGCGTTCAGCGCGACGAGGAAGGCGTATTCCATCTTCGCTGCGGAATCGACCCTAATAAGGACCAAAGCTACGTGTTGTACACGCTCGATCAGCATCAGCTTGCTCGCCTGCTTCTCCCCCTCGGCGATCTCAAAAAGGAAGACGTTCGCTCAATTGCAGAGAGAAACGGTCTGGTAAACGACAGGAAACGAGAAAGTCAGGATATTTGCTTCATTCCCGATGGGGACTACGCTGCATTCCTCGAACGCGAAGGAATCTCCTCTGCCCCTGGAGATTTCCTCGATCAAGATGGCTTGAAAGTTGGCGAGCATCGAGGAATCATCCGCTACACCATCGGCCAAAGAAAAGGCCTCGGACTTGCCATGGGCCAAC
>CAYOBD010000412.1:0-1730 GCA_964402005.1 uncultured Eggerthellaceae bacterium | reverse complement strand
GTATCGACCAATGTGAAGGCGACGCCGTTCCATTCGGCGTTATGGTAGGAGCGGTCGCGCGTCACGCCGCGCATCTCATGTACGATGGCCTCGTCAGCCCCGGCGATGAGGTTGACGAACGTCGATTTGCCCACGTTCGGGCGTCCGACGACGGCTACAAGCGGAAGTGCCATGTTTCAATACCTTCTGGCGATTGCGCAGACAACGGGTGAATCGTTGGGGAGTCTCCCCAATGATTCAACTGAATCGTTGGGGAGACTCCCCAACGATTCACCCGTTAACTACCTGCGCGATCTCGTGCAAGTATTCACTAGGCGAACAGGATACCACGTGCAACACTGCGCCCGCCGCCCGCTCGATATCGCCCACATGCATGCCATCAAGCGTGAGGCCGTCGTCGTTGAAGACGACATTCGGCACGAAAAACAGAACATCCGCATTGTCGCCGTCCGCCGCGCGCGCTTCAGCGATGACGCGGGCGATATCACAGCCGCACAGCAACCCCGTCACCGTCACGTTGCCGCCGAAATAAGCGTTGTCGACATACAGCGGAGAAAAGCAATCCTCCATGCCCGCCTCCGCGATAAGCCGCCCGAAATACGGCTCCATCGCCCGGCCTGCCACGAGGCGCGCACGCATTCCGCGGGCACGCAACGCATCCGCGCACTCCCCCGCCGTGTTAGTTGCGCATGCCGCGCGCCACTCGTCGACGCAGCTGCGTGCGATGCCGATGCCGTCCTCGTACATGTCGAAATCCCCGTAATCGGAAGACGGAGGCAAGCTGGCCGCAACATCGACCCCGTACGCATTGCAGTAGAACTCGTCGGCCGCATGCACCCACGCATGTCCGCGCTCTGCACGCGCCTTCTGCTGGAAGGGCTCGATCTGCTTCAGCACCTCACGTGCCGCGGCCGGATCGTCGAAGCTTTCTGCAAAAACATCCTGATGACGCGTGTATCCCAGCGGAACGATGCCCACGTCCAGAATGCCCGGGCGCGCATATGCCCACGCGAGCGTCTCGTCGAGCGCTTCGCCATCGTTTTGGCCGGGCACAAGCACAATCTGCGCATGGCACTCGATGCCGGCGTCCAGCAGGCGCTCGAGCGCGGCAAGCCCATGCGCAGCATGCCGCCCGATCAGGTTACGGCGCACCTCGGCACCAACAGCCTGCAGGGACACGCGCAACGGCGAGATACGCTGATCGATGATGCGCTGCTCGTCTTCTTCGGAAAGGTTCGTGAGCGTGACGAATGTGCCCGAAAGGAAGCTCAGACGAAAATCGTCATCGCGCAAAGAAAGCGAGGGCCGCATGCCCCTCGGCAGCTGGCGCATGAAGCAGAACGTGCAAGCGTTGCGGCACAACTTCACCCCGTCGAACACGACACCATCGAACGCGAAGCCCCAGTCCTCGCCAGGATCGCGTTCGAGGGTCACCGCACCCGCATCACCGTCGGCGTCGACATAGGACACCTCGATTGCGTCATCCGCCGAAAGCCAACGCCAATCGATGATGTCGCGCACCTGTTGCCCATCGATAGCCGTGATGAAACACCCCGGGCCGAACCCGGCATCGTCGGCCGGCGAATTCTGCTCAACAGCGACGACAGGCGCCCCAATGAAGCCATCGGGCGCGCGTTCGGAATCGCGCGGAGGATACTGCCCCATTACGCGCCTCCAACGGACTTGAGAGCGAAGGCACTCAGCTCGGGGCGTTTTTGCACCAAAAGGGA
>CAYOBD010000411.1:0-1734 GCA_964402005.1 uncultured Eggerthellaceae bacterium | reverse complement strand
TTCTCGTCTGAGAAACGAGTGTAAGCAGCCCATATCCAAGCAGCGCGCCGATTATGTTCATGAGAAGGTCGTCAACGTCAGTGACGCGGCTGTTGAGCAGCTGGCTGACTTCGATGGCCACCGATGTCGCTACGGCCATCAAGGCCATGCGCAATGCATCGGGGCGAGTCCCGGAGACCATCGGAACGAGCAGCCCTAAGGGAACGAAGAGAAGGACGTTGAGCACATGCCCTTCGATGTCCCCGAGGAAACCGGTAAAGGGCACGAGGCTCAGCTGATGTGGGTTGAAGTCCATACCGAACCTCATGGCGTCGTGCAGTGTCCCTGCGCCGGTGAAGTGAAATAGAGCGAAGAGGTACGCGGAGAAGACAGCCGCAAGGGCTACAGACGACGCGCCAGAGCTCCGGTTCCTGCGTCTGAGCCTTCCGTATGCCAGAAACGCAATGAAGGCGGGAATCGCTGTGCAGGCGAGCTCGCAGACGTAGATCGCGAGGTATTCCATCGCGCTATCTCCTGGAATCAATCGCAAGCGCCACGGCAAACACGATGGGCCACGCCGCCAGCGCCGCGACCTCTATGCAGATGAACGCGGTGGTCCTCATCTCCGGTGCCAGAGCGACGAGAGCACAAACCGCTGCGACAATCACCGCCAAGGCGATGACAGCTATCACCCTTGCCCGCCTTGCCATGGATGCTTCCGTCGCACCCGATTGCATGCACTTCGCTTTATATAGCTGGGCCGCAACGATGAGCACCACGCCGAATCCGACCCCAAGGGCAGCCACGACGGGCACGATTCTCCGTACCTCAACGTTCTCCACTGAGGATGGGCCGAGCAGAAGTGCGAGCAGCCCGATGGAGGCCACCACAAGCCAGACTCCCGCTGCGAGGATTGCGGCGTATCTCGTAGCCGTGCCATGCCGCAAGGATTCTTCCTCAACTGGCAGGTCTGGTGAAGCCATCTCTGCAGCGCTGTTCTCGTGGCTGTCGTTTGCGGCCTCCTCATTGGGTATCGAGACGTCGGACTCGGCTTCATGCTCCGATTCGGCTCTCCCCACGAGCTCGTCGAGCGAGCACCCGAGCAAGTCGCACAGCGCGACGAGCTTATCGAGCTCCGGGGTCGCTTTGCCGGACTCCCACTTGCCTATTGTCTGGCGGCTCACGCCGAGCCTGGACGCCACGTCCTCCTGCGTGAGGTTCGAGGCGCGCCTGCGTTCCGAGATGTTGTCCCTCAAATCCATTTGAAGCCTTGCCTGTCTGTCGTATCGTCTAACGGCTATTGGGTCATTATCCCAGCACCTCCGAAGCCCCGTCTACCAACCAGCAGGTAGCTTTTAAGCTCCTTATGACGCGCCTGCTGGTTGCATTCCGCAGGTAAACGGCATGTCATTAGCTTAGCCTCGTATGCCCTTTGCGGTTAGAGGCCAAGGAGATCAAGCACGCTAACATCGGGCCTCACGGTCGAGATTGCTGCTTCGAGCGATGCACCGTCCGCCATCCGTTGCGCAATCGCCGCTTTGTCGGCTTCACTGAGCGAGGGCCTCTCGGTTTCTTTCGACTTGTCGGATGCTTCAGCCAGTATGTTGCCAATAGTGTTTGCGGCCGCACGATCGTTCTGGGCAATGAAGTGCGCGTAGATGTCCATGGTGAGGCTCGCCGAAGAGTGTCCAAGCCGCTGCTGCACCGTCTTGATATCGGCGCCGGAGCCGATGAGCAGCGTTGCCTGCGTGTGCC
>CAYOBD010000410.1:0-1743 GCA_964402005.1 uncultured Eggerthellaceae bacterium | reverse complement strand
GGAGTGCGTTTCACCATCCATCGGCAAAACCACCACGAAATCGGCAGCGTATTCGACATCATGCGCGAGCACGATATCGACCGCGTGTGCTTCTATCATCTTGTGTATGCGGGGCGCGGCTCGAATATGATGGATCTGGACCTGACGCATGATCAGACACGCGCCGCCGTGCGCCTGATCATGGATCGCACGCGGGCCTGGTTCGACGAAGGCGGCACGCCCGAGGTGCTCACCGTCAACAACCATGCCGATGCGCCGTTCCTGTACCTGGAGCTTCTGCGCGAAGATCCACGCAAAAACGCAAGCCGAGCTGGACGAGCGCATCGCACAGATGGAGGCGCTTTGCGGCCAACCCGCGCGCGTGCTCGTTTCGGCGAAGGAATATAAAAAAGCACTTCCGTCGTATTTCGGGGGTCCGCTGGAAGTCGAAGCGCAGGATGCGCAATCCAAACCACTTCAATCCTGAGAATCGCGAATGTGAAATTAAGGCGACCTTAATTTCACATTCCGCAGCTTTGCGGCACTCCCCTTAAAGGTAGCGTGCGGTTATGCTCTCCTCGCAGGCACGCAGCTCATCGGGGGTGCCGGCAGCTACAATGCGGCCGCCTGATTCGCCACCGCCGGGACCCATATCGATGATGTAATCGGCGTTTGCGATCATATCCAAATCGTGCTCGATCACGACCACGGTTGCACCATGGTCGACCAAGCTCTGCAGCACGGCGAGCAGCACTTCGACATCGAGCGGGTGCAAGCCGATCGTGGGCTCATCGAACACGAAGAGCGCGTCGCGCTGATCGCGGCCGATCTCGCTCGCCAACTTCAAGCGCTGCGCCTCGCCGCCGGAAAGCGCGGGCGTCGCCTCGCCCAACGTCAAATATCCCAGCCCCAGATCGGAAAGCGTCTGCAATTTCGCCTGGGCTTTCTTCAGCCCGCCGGCAAGCTCAAGCGCCTCGTCCACCGTGAGCGCCATGAGCGCCGGCAGCGACCAAGACGACTCCCCCGCCGGGCCGCGCATCGTGCGCTCGATCTCCCAAGCTTCGCGCCCATAGCGCGAGCCGCGGCAATCGGGGCAGCTGATCTCCACATCGGGAAGGAACTGCACATCGAGCATGATGCGCCCCGTGCCGTCGCACGCAGGGCAGCGCAGCGAACCCGTGTTATACGAGAACGCCCCCATCTTCAGATCGCGCGCCTTTGCAACCGGCGTCGCAGCGAATGCGCGGCGTAAATCGTCGAGCACATTGGAATACGTAGCCACGGTGGAGCGCACGTTCGCCCCGATGGGCGTCGAATCGATCAGGTTCACGCGGCGGATGCCAGCAGGGTCCACGTCGAGCACATGCGCAGGCGTCCGCTCGCCGCCGATATGCGCGCGCAACCCTGGGATCAGGCTCTCAAGCACGAGCGTGGTCTTGCCCGAGCCCGACACGCCCGTAACCGCCACGAGCCGCCCACGCGGGATGTGCACCTCGAGGGGCTTCACCGTATGGATGGCGCCCGTGCGCAGATAGATGCCGCCGTGTTCGAACATGTCGCGGTTTTTCGCCCGTACGCGCGCCCGCACGCTGCGCGCACCCGACAGAAAGCCGCCGAAGCGCGATGCTGAATCGGCAGCCACCTGAGCCGGCGAACCCTGCGCGATGACGCGCCCGCCGTCCGCACCCGAACCGGGTCCGATTTCGATGATGTGATCGCACGCGCGCAGCACCTGCACATCATGGTCGACCACCAGCACGGAAT
>CAYOBD010000409.1:0-1746 GCA_964402005.1 uncultured Eggerthellaceae bacterium | reverse complement strand
ACCGCTCGCATATGGTGGTCAGCGAACTTGCCGGCAAGGCATCGCTCGTCGCAAAAGCCGAGGCGCTGGGGATAGACCTGCGCTCGGCACCCGAAGCGATTCAACCCATCCTGGATGAAGTGAAGATGCGCGAGGCGCAGGGCTATTCATATGAAGTGGCCGATGGCTCGCTCGCGTTGCTGATCAAGCGGCATCTTGGCAATTATCGCCCAGCGTTCACGCTGGAGAGCTTTCGCGTCATCGTGGATGATCGCGAGGATACAGGCGCGCATGCGGCTGACGCCCAATCGGAGGCAACCATCAAGATCCATGTCGGCGATCAGCGTTTCGTGGCTACAGGAGAGGGCGCCGGTCCCGTCGGCGCGCTGGACAATGCGTTGCGTATGGCGCTTGCCGAGTACTATCCGCAGGTGAGCGGTATGGAGCTCATCGACTTCAAGGTGCGCATCCTCGATGAGAACGTGGGCACCGGTGCTGTGACGCGTGTTGTGATCACCACACATGATGCGCAAGGCAGCTGGGGCACCGTGGGCGTTTCGGAAAACATCATCGAAGCGTCTTGGAATGCGTTGGTTGATTCGATCGAGTACGGTTTGATGCGGGCATAAAGGAGGAAATGCGGCGGGGAAGCGTATTCCGTGCTGCGTTTCCGAAACGGAAAGGATGGAGTGGGACATGGCTGAGCTTCGCACGCCCGAGGTGGAGCAGCTGCTCGAGGTCTTCGCGGCGATTGACGACAAGGATACGTTGTTCGCGCTCATGGAGGACATGTTCACCATCCGCGAAATCCGGGAGACATCCCAGCGCCTGGCAGTGGCTCGCTTGCTCGATGAAGGCAAACCCTATACGGCAATCGAGCAGGCCACGGGCGCTTCCGCTACGACCATTGCCCGTGTGTCGAAATGCCTCGGCTATGGTCCTGGTGGCTATCGCGCCGCATTGGAGGTGCTCAAGGCCAAAGAAAACTAGGAATGGATGCGATAGGGGGGCGGTTTTTTTGTTGCTGCAAGAGAACCGCCCCCTTGTCGCTTGTCCATTGCATGCGGCATCGGTTTGGAAAAGAGGGGAATGATTATGAAACGGCTGCTCATCGTCGTCGATTATCAAAATGATTTCGTAGATGGGGCGCTCGGGTTTGAGGGTGCTGAGCTTTTGGAGGGCCCCATTCTGAAGAAAATCGCCGCCTATCGCGAGGCGGGCGATCCGATATGGTTCACGTTCGACACACATCACCCCGACTATCTGGACACGCAGGAAGGACGCAAGCTGCCGATTCCGCATTGTCTGGAAGGGACGTCCGGTTGGGCGCTCTACGGCAAAGTTGCTGATGTGCAAATGGATGCCGACGAGGTGTTCCTGAAACCCACGTTCGGTTCGGTCGATCTGTGTGAGCGCCTGGCGAAGGCCCAAAGAGTTGCCATGGGTTTGCGGACGCAGCCATTTGAAAGCATAGAGCTGGTGGGCCTCGTATCGAGCATGTGCGTGCTGTCGAATGCCGTTATTGCGCGTTCTGCATGTCCCGATGTGCCCATCATCATTGACGCAGCTTGTACGGCGGCGCCCGACCCGGTCATGAACGAGAAAGCCCTCGATGTCCTGGAGAACCTTCAGATCGAGGTCATCAACCGCTAGGAACATGGCGGATGGAAAAAAGTTCCAGATGGAAAAAAGTTCCAGGAACTTTTTTCAGGATATGGCCTTGCTTATTGTATGCGGCATTTATGAAGGCAAGATTATTTCATCTTA
>CAYOBD010000408.1:0-1748 GCA_964402005.1 uncultured Eggerthellaceae bacterium | reverse complement strand
GCAAACGAAGCAAGCAAACTTAGCATAATCTCACCGCTTTCGGAAAGTGTGTTGATATTCTCTTTTTCAAAACGAACATCGATACCTTTACTTTTCAATTGTCTGACCGTTTGTAGAAGGTCAACGGTATTTCTTGCAAATCTTGAAATGCTCTTGCAAAGAACACATAGGGTGGCAAGCCTGGGTCAAAAACGGCGCAGTTGCAGGGACAACTGGCCAATCGCTGCGCTTGGAAGCCATTCAGATCGTGTTGACGCCGAAAACGGAAATCGCCGCGGGCAAGAGCGCTGACACGGTCGGTGTCCGTTACACCACGCACGTACAAAACGACGGCTGGAAAACCTGGGTTGGTGACGGCGAAATTGGCGGCACAACAGGAAGAAGCCTTCGTGTCGAAGCATTGCAAATCCTGGCAAGCCCTGGCCAATATTCAGGTGGTATCACATATCGGTCGCACATCCAAAACATTGGGTGGCATGGATGGGTCAGCAACGGCGCCATCTCTGGAACATCTGGAAAATCGCTCAGATGCGAAGCCATTGAAATCAAGCTCACTGGTGACTTGGCGAAAAACTACGACGTTTACTATCAAGCACATGTCGAAAACTTCGGATGGCTCGACTGGGCAAAGAACGGAGAGTCAGCAGGATCGAGCGGTCTTTCACTTCGATGCGAAGCGTATCGAATCAAATTGGTCAAAAAGGGAGATGCCGCCCCGGGCCCGACAAAACACCCAATGGTATCGCGCGCTGATTTTGTTGAAGCCCAAATGAGCACGTCCGTGCGAAACTCGTTCTCGGGAATAAGCCTCGATGGCGCAAAAGCGATAGGAATCGATGTTTCCGTCTGGAACGGTGACATCGACTGGAATAAGGTTGCAGCTTCGGGTGTCCGCTTCGCGATAATTCGTTGCGGGTACGGCAGCGATTACACAAGCCAGGACGACGCAAAGTTTTACAAAAACGTACAGGGGGCCCGAGCAGCAGGCCTCGATATCGGCGTATACCTGTACTCGTATGCGACGAATACGTCTATGGCCTCGAGCGAAGCAGACCACACATTGCGCCTTCTGAAAAGCGCCGGCCTCTCTCCGAGGGATTTGAAGTATGGCGTCTATTACGATATTGAAGAGAAATCCCAGATGTCGATTTCCCTCGAGCCCCTTTGCCGCACCTACTGCAATAAAATTCAGAATGCAGGGTACACTGCTGGTATCTACTCTTCGCTTAGCTGGTGGAATTCCTATTTGACCTCTTCATCGTTCAACAACTGGAAACGCTGGATCGCCCAATGGCCTTATAAGACCGGCAATAGAACATGCAGCTATACGGGAAATTATGCGCTGTGGCAATGCATGTCCGACGGTTCCGTACCAGGAATTGTGGGCAATGTCGACATGGACATCGCCTACTAACACTAGAACGACGTTGCAGACACCATCAGTGGTGCGTTGCTGCTGTTCTCGCCTATAATGTGACGCATGGAAGGCTACTACACATATCCCGAATCGGCGGTTGAAGCACCCCGCAGAAAGCGCATCGCTATTGTCACGCAAGGCGTCAAACTCGGAGATGAAACGCGCGGTTACACGCGTTTCCGATTCATAGCGCAAACGCTTGCTCAAGCTGGATTCGATGTGGACCTCATCACATCGACGTTTCAACACTCGGAGAAGGCTCAGCGCGATACGACCCGACCCTGCGACAAGAACCTTCCCTATCGTAGCCTGTTCATCTACGAGCCGGGAT
>CAYOBD010000407.1:0-1754 GCA_964402005.1 uncultured Eggerthellaceae bacterium | reverse complement strand
GCGCGCCCTGATGGGCGCGCAGCGCGTTCTCGAGAATGAGCCGATGTGCGACCATACGTCGTTTCGCATCGGCGGTCCCGCCGATGTGTTCGTTACGCCCTGCACGCCCGACCAGGCGGCAGCTGCGATTTCAGCGTGCCGAGCGGCGGAAACCCCTGTGCATGTGATGGGCCATGGCAGCAACTTGCTCGTTGCCGATGAGGGTCTGGCGGGCGTCGTCGTGCAGATCTGCGGGGACATGGGTGCTGTCTCAATCGAAGGGGAAACGCTGTACACCGAGGCGGGCGCATCGAATGCCAAGGCCGCAGCTGCAGCATGCAAGGCGGGGCTTGCGGGATTCGAATTCGCAGCGGGCATCCCCGGCGCGCTCGGCGGTGCCGCCATCATGAACGCAGGAGCCTACGGCGGTGAGTTTCGCGATGTGTGCTTCGAGGTGGAATGCCTTGATCGTGACGGCGCAATCGTGAGCCTGGACGCCGAGCAGGCGGGATGGGGCTATCGGACGAGCAAGATCGCCGATGAGGGCATGGTCGTCCTCGCGGTGCGCATCGCCCTGCGACCTGATGATCCTGCGCAGATCCAGGCTCGTATGGATGATCTCGCAGCGCGCCGGCGTGCAAAGCAACCGCTCGATCTGCCCAGCGCGGGATCGACGTTCAAGCGCCCCGAAGGCGATTTCGCCGGACGCTTGATTCAAGAAGCCGGCATGCAGGGGCATCGCGTGGGCGACGCCCAGGTATCGACCAAGCACGCCGGCTTCGTGGTGAATCTGGGTAGCGCGACTGCAGCGGATGTGCTCCAGGTTATCCGCGACGTTCGCCAAGCTGTCGACGCGCAGTTCGGCGTCTTGCTGCAGCCCGAGGTGAAGCTCTGGGGGTTCTCCGAGCCTGTGTTCTAGCGGGCGGGCAGATTCGAAAACGGGCAAAGGGGGATGAGCCAAAGGGGCAGGTCTTTCCGGCTCATTCGAGCCGAGAATATGCCGGAAGGTCGGGTCTTTTTTCCCATTCCAGTGTCGTCCTGCCCTTTGGCTCTTTCCAACGTCATCGATGCTAACCGTCGTTGCGTTCCGCATGCTGGGCGATGGCTGCTCCCGTGGCTGCGAACACAAGGGCCATTCCCGCTATGATCGCGATGGGAATCAGAGTGTCCAGAACCGCATCGCCCGTCGTCGGCAGTACTGTCTTGTACCCGGTAACAGCTGAGATCTTCTTCCCTGGCGTTTCCGGGTGCTCGGGCCTCGAAGGCTCTTCGGTCGGTGCTTCGGGATTGCGGAACGTGACGGACTGCTCTGCCGAGCCTATATCCCTATGATGGGCAACCGTGTTCCCGTTCTGATCGTACAGCTCCTCGAAAACGACCACCGTCTTGCCGGCGAGTTCCTCCATATCGGCGGGGATTCGCACGTCGATTGACCCGTCGGCGCTTTCCGGCGTGAAAGCGGCGCTTGCGGTTACGGGGTTCCCATCGGTTCCCGTTACGATGCCTGCATCGCCGCCTTCTGCATCCCGTTCGTGCAGCGTTGCCTGCAGCGTGTACTCGCGGTCGGGTGCTAGATTCGTGTAGGCGACCGTGTCCACGATGGCTTCGTCGACAGATGCGTCGGCCGCATGCGTGCCGCTCTGCTCGCTTCGGGCGCTCGTTGACAACGCAGGCAGCGATATGGTTTGCCCCCGATCGGAGATATCGGCATGCTCGGCGTACAGCTCGTCGCCGCGGAAGGCCTGTTCGAATACGACCAGGGTGCTGCCGCCCAG
>CAYOBD010000406.1:0-1758 GCA_964402005.1 uncultured Eggerthellaceae bacterium | reverse complement strand
GTTCTGTCAACCCGCTGCCCTCTGCAGCGGGTTGACAGAACCCTCCGTCCCCGTTGTCACCCTCCCCGTTGTCAGAAGTGTGGGCGAGCTTGGTCGTCTATCGGCCCAGGGCGCGGTCGTGGCCGGCGCGTGCCTCTTCGCTGTAGCGGTCGTGGTAGCGCACGTCCACAAGCTCGGCGACGATGGCAATGGCCAGTTCAGCTGGAGATTTTGCGCCGAATTTCAGTCCGATGGGGCGTTTGATGGCCTCCCATTGCTCATCGGTCATCCCCGCAGCTTTCACCAGGTTGTATACCGTGCCGTTCTTGCCAGCGCAGCCCATCATGCCCGCATAGCGCACGCCCCAACGCGCAGCCCACAAGCATCCTTCGGGATCGAACATATGCCCGCGCGTAAGTACGCATACGTAATCCTCAGGTGCGGCCTCAAGCTCGTCGAGGCCGGAGAAATCCTCTCCTTCAAGCAGAATGCGCTCGGCATCCGGGAAACGCTCCTCGGACAGATAGGCGGCATCGCAATCGACCGCCGTCACACGGAAGCCGACGTGCGCGGCAAGCGCCGCCACCTCACTCGAAGCATCCGTTGCACCGAGCAGCCACACATGCACTGACTCGAACAGGGGGATGCTCATCCAGGTGAGGCCCTCGAACTGCTCGCAATGCATGGACGGCCCGCGCGTGGCATCCTTCATCTGGAAGATGTCGCGCGGCGACGGTTTGCGCGACGAGACGATCTCCTTCGCGTCGTTGCAGAAGAACACGAGCTGCTCGCCATCGGCAGACCCCTGGTCGCCGTATTTCTTCGTCACCGCATTGTCGACGTTGGTCACGGCGATCGCAGGATCGTACACGACCTTGAAGCCGAGCCACGCGAGCTCACGCGCCTCGAGCGCTTGCAGCGCCCGCTTGAACGTCGGGATGTCGTCGGCCGTGAGCGCCTGCGAAAGCTCGTCAAGATACGCCGCAGAAACATGGGCCCTCCCCGCTGCCTCCGCCTGCGCAAACACGGGGAAATCGACCGAATCCAAGGCGGGCTTGCCGCCCGCTTCGAGTGTTTCGATGATGCGCTCGAGCGTTTCCCTATTCATCGATGGCCACCTTCCCTTCGGCAGTCACATGGACGCGGCCCTCGGCGATCCAGCCCAGCACCGCAGGATACAGCTCATGTTCGGCCTCGTGGATGCGCGCCTCGAGCGTGTCGAGCGTATCGTCCTCGCGCACGATGACGGCGCGCTGCGCGATGATGGGGCCCTTGTCGTATTCCGCGTTCGCGAAATGAACGGTGATACCCGTCACCTTCACGCCTGCATCGAACGCATCCTTGATGGCATGCGCGCCCACGAAGGACGGCAGCAGCGCCGGATGCAGGTTCACGACTCTGTTCGGGAAAGCGTCGAGCATCACGGGCGTGACCATGCGCATGTAGCCGGCCATGGCGATGTATTCGGCACCCGCCTCCTGCAGCGCAGCGACGATGCGCGCATCGGCAGCTTCGGGGTCGGCGTAGTCGGCGCGGCACAGCACGAGCGTGGGAATGCCGGCGGCTTTCGCGCGCTCGATTCCGTACGCATCAGGACGCGACGATACGACGAGCACGACCTCGACCGGCAGCCCGTCGGCCGCCTCGTCGATGATGGCCTGCAGATTGGTTCCGCTGCCCGATACGAGCACGCCGATCTTGAGCTTTTCCATTGTTGCCTCCTGTGACGGAATGTGAAATTAAGGTCGCCTTAATTTCACATTCCCAACGACTAACGGT
>CAYOBD010000405.1:0-1768 GCA_964402005.1 uncultured Eggerthellaceae bacterium | reverse complement strand
CAGCAGCTACACGGGCGAGGCGCTCGACGAGAAGACGCCGCTTCTACGCTCCATGGACGCCGTTGAGGAGCAAGCAAAACGCGTAATGGCGCTGTTCGGCGACCATCCGATGCGCGTCGTGCCTACGGTGGGTTGCGAGCAAGAATACTTCCTCATTCCCGAGGAGGCCTACAAAGAGCGCCTGGATCTGGTGCTGACGAATCGCACGCTGTTCGGCTATGCCCCTTGCAAGGGTCAAGAGCTCGAGGAGCATTACTTCGGTACGATTCGTCCGCGCGTGAGCGCCTTCATGAAGGAGCTTGACGAGGAGCTGTGGAAGCTGGGCATTCCCGCAAAGACCGAACACAACGAGGTGGCTCCGGCACAACATGAGCTTGCGCCCATTTACGAGGTGGCCAACCGCGCCATCGATCACAACCTGCTCATCATGGAGAAGATGCGTCTTCTGGCGGCCAACCACGGCCTTGTGTGCCTGCAACACGAGAAGCCGTTTGCGGGCATCAACGGGTCTGGCAAGCATGACAACTGGTCGCTTGCCGCCGACGGGCGCAACCTGCTCGAGCCAGGCGAGAATCCGATGGAAAACCTGCGTTTCCTGGTGCTGCTTACCTGCGTGGTCGAGGCGGTTGACGAGTATCAAGAGCTGCTGCGCGCATCGGTGGCGACGGCTGGCAACGACCATCGCTTGGGTGCAAACGAGGCACCGCCTGCCATCGTGTCCATCTTCCTGGGCGATGAGTTGTCCGCTATCGTGGAGGCGCTGGTCAGCGACCATGAATCCGAATATGCAAGTGCTCACAAGGTGGCCATGGACCTGGGCGTGTCTGTGCTGCCCAATTTCCTGAAGGACAACACCGACCGCAACCGCACGTCGCCGTTTGCGTTCACGGGCAACAAATTCGAGTTCCGTATGCCGGGCAGCTCGGTGAACCCGTCGGATGCGAATACGGTGCTCAATGCCGCCGTGGCCAAAGGCTTCAAAGATTTCGCCGACGCAATGGATGGCAAGTCAGGCGAAGAGCTGGAAACCGCTGCGCTTGCCTATGTGAAGCAAACGCTGAAGGATCATAAGCGCATCATCTTCGACGGCAACGGCTATGCGGGTGATTGGCAAGAGGAAGCCGAGCGTCGCGGGCTTGCGAACCATCGCACGACGGCCGACGCGCTGCCATGCTTGGTCGATCGTAAGAACATCGACTTATTCGGCGAGTTCGGGATTTTGACCGAAGCAGAAGTACGCAGCCGCTACGAGGTGAAGCTCGAGACCTACAACAAGGTGATGAACATCGAGGCTCGCACAATGAAGCGGATGGCACGTCAGCTGTACCTGCCTGCCCTCCGTGCGTTTGCAGCCGACGTGGCGGCCGATGTGGCTGCCATCAAAGCCGTTCGTGCTGAGGCGGATATGGTGAGGCACGAGGAATTGATCGACCGCGTGGTGAGCGACATGAAGCGCATCTATGCCTTGATCGATCAACTTGACAAGACGCATCACACCGCGCGCTCCACTGCGGACCAACAAGACGCTGCCAACCAATACGCGCACATCGTCGTGCCGTTGATGGATGAGCTGCGCGAAGTGATTGACGAGCTCGAGAAGGTCGTCGATGGCGCCATGTGGCCCGTACCCAGCTACAACGACATCCTGTTCTACGCATAGGGAGCCGGCCCGAAAACAGAAGGTTGGAAAACAAACTGCCCGATAACAGGCGGTCCGAAATCCGAGGGGATTTCGGACCGCTTTACGGTTGTCAAGAGAACTGCCCCT
>CAYOBD010000404.1:0-1777 GCA_964402005.1 uncultured Eggerthellaceae bacterium | reverse complement strand
GCCCGCTCATCTGGTTGAACTCGATTTCGTTATAGGGCAGGTGGTAGAGCACCACGTGGCGGATGTCGGGGATGTTCACCCCTTCGCCGAACGCAGATGTCGCTACCAGCACGTTCAGCTGCCCAGAGCGGAACATGCCCTCGATGCGCGTGCGCTCGGCGCGGCTCAAACCCGCGTTGTAGAAACCAATCAGGAGCGCAAGATGGGGTACTTTCTTACGCAGCGCACGGGCCAGCCCCACCGACTCTTCGCGCGAATTCACGTACACGACGGTCTTATCGCCGCCGGCGATAAGGTTGGCCAGATAATCCTCGCGGCCTTTGCAACCACGATGATCGTCCAGCTCCAGGTTGGTGCGCTCCGATGCATCGAACACGCAATCATCGAGCGGCAAGACGGTCGCAATCTCGCGCGCTACGGTTCCCGTTGCCGTTGCCGTCAATGCCAAAACAGTTGGAGAACCCAGCTTCTCGATTGCGACCCCAATAGCCGCATAAGCAGGTCGATTGCCCGCTTTCGCCAAGCCCACATGATGGGCTTCGTCGATCACAACGAACCTTATTCGGCCTGATTCTCCCAACCTATCGGCATGGTATTCCAAAAACTCGGGCGTGGTCAGTACGATGTCGCATGCACCTTGCGCAAGCGAACGATAGATGCCATCGCGCTCCTCCGGCGTCGATTCGCCCGTAAGCACAGCGGTGGTGATACCGAAACGCGCAAGCGCGCTGTTCAGATGAAATGCCTGGTCGGCAACCAGCGCGCGCAGAGGGAATACAAACAGGCTGGCTTGGTGGTGCACCAGCGCACGCATCGCCGCATGTACGTGGAACGTGAGCGATTTACCGCGACCAGTAGCCATTACGCACAGCTGCGATGCGCCGCTGTCCAGACGGTCAAGCACGGCGCGCTGGGCCTCATGCAGCGGGGCTTCACCGATCAAAGCTCGGATGATATCGGCCTCTAGCCGTTCGGGCTCGCGCACTGCACGCCGCTCCCACGCTTCGCGGTTCTGTGCACGCAAAGCCTCGTAGGCCTCCACATCCGAAGGATCTTCCGGAGCCGATTCGCACAGCTCGTCGTCACTTGTGGCGTACAACTCGCTCACAAATCTCTGATCGCCGGGATCGAGGCACGCCTCCAATGCGCAGCACGTTTGCGCAGGTGCCAGGGATTTCAGCATAGCCTTCACCGAGCGACGGCCGCGCCATTCGTCGATCTGAACCTCAAACGCAGCGTTTACCACGCTGTCTGTATGCATGAGCGCCTCGATGTCCGTGCAGTGGAACATGATCCCGGAGACGCTGGCACGCCCGTTGGACAACGTACATGAGAAATGGTTCTTTTCCGCGCCGACCGCACGGGCACCGCCGAGCACTACATTTCGCGCCAGAAGGCACGGTACACGGTTTTCCTGTCCGAAGGGGGCAAGCTTTTCCAGCTCCTCGACGTTGCGCAACGTGAGGTCCTCCAAATCGACGCATGCATCGATCTCGATCAGAGGATGAAACGCCTCGTCGGATTGCTTGTCCATATATGCGCACAGGCGTTCCGCGAACTCCTGCAGGTTGGCAACCGGCAAGGTAACGCCAACGGCTGCCTCGTGCCCCCCGAAACGCGTGAGCAGATCATCGCAGGACTCGACAGCCTTGAATAGGTTCACCTGGCCCACGGTCCGCCCTGAGCCGCGCGCCTCGTCGCCCGAAATCGTGAATAGCAAGCACGGCACTCCGTACATGTGCACCAATCTACTGGCACCGATGCCCTTTACGCCTTC
>CAYOBD010000403.1:0-1777 GCA_964402005.1 uncultured Eggerthellaceae bacterium | reverse complement strand
GTCGATCATGTCACGCATCGTGTCGAAATACGACTTGACCGTAGTGAGCAGGCTCGCATAACCCGTATGCTCCACCGCCGCCACCTTGTACGTGTTCAACGCAGGCTCGATCACATCGGTCACGAAGTTGTAGCGGCCTTCCGCTGCAGCATCCTCGATCAAACGCATGATCAGGTCCTTGCTCACCAATGTGGCACCCAGGTTGTAGCATCCGCCTTCGGGGCTTGCCGGATCGGCATCGAGTGCGCGAACCCAACCATCGTCATCGATGTGCAGATTCGCGAAATGCGTGGGATCGCCCGTGCGGATCCTCAGGTCGCGCGAGTACAGCACCGTCATGTCCGCACCCGTCTTCAAATGGTGCTCCATCATCTTGTTGTAGTCGAAGCGGTACACCAGATCGGATGCGAGCAGCAGGCAATACTTGGCATGCTGGCGGTTGAAATAGTAACGTTTGGCCATGGCCGCATCGCAGAAATCGCGGTACAGGTCGGTACCTAGGCCCTGGTCAAAGGGCGTGAGCAGAGCCACGCCGCCGCGCTTGCTGGCCAAGTCCCAAGCATCGCCCGAGCCGATATGCTCGACAAGCGACTGGAAGTTGCGCTGCATGATGACGCCCACATCGCGGATACCGCTTTGCGAGATGTTGGAAAGCAGAACGTCGATCGTGCGATAGCGCCCAGCCAGCGGCAAAGCCGAAACGCAGCGATGCGCAATGAGATCGCCCAACAGCGGATTGCCATGGGCTGCGTAGATGATGGCGAATGTATCGTTCATTTCCTACTCCGTCCCGAAAATGCGCGAAAGCACCGAATGCCGTTGCGCATTCTCACGTTTCCTCCCCTATTGGACCTCGTCATCGGGCTCGACCGATTGACCGGGTTGCACGCGACCGCCCGGTGCGATCTTGCAGCGCGGACCCAGAACGCAGAGCTCGGCCTCTTCGGCGCCGACCTGCGCACCTGCGCCCACCACGGCGTTTTCCGCAACAACCGCGCGGCAGACCACCGCACCTTCCTCGATGGTGGCACCGCGCATGATGACGCTGTCGATAACGCGCGCACCGGCACCCACGAGGACGCCTTGGAACAGCAGGCTATGCTTGACTTCGCCTTCGACCCCGCAACCCTCGGCGACCATGCAATCCACCAGCTGCGCACCTGAAGCGATGCGGGCCGCCGGCAGGTTGGGGTTGCGCGAATAGATGCGCCACGAATCGTCGGACAGATCGAGCCCGCCCGATTCGTCCAGCAGATCCATGTTGGCTTCCCACAGGCTGTCGATCGTGCCCACGTCACGCCAATAGCCTTCGAAGCGGTATGCGAACAGCCGCTCATCCGCACCGAGCATTGCCGGAATGACATTCTTTCCGAAGTCGTGGCTGCTCTCAGGGTCGGCTGCATCATCAACCAGATAGGCACGGACCTTTTTCCAGCTGAACACGTAAATGCCCATCGAAGCCAGATTGCTCGGAGGCACAGCGGGCTTTTCGACGAAATCCGTCACGCGATCCGCCTCGTCGGTCGCCAGGATGCCGAAACGGCTGGCTTCCTCGATCGGCACGGGCATGACGGCGATGGTCGCGTCGGCGTTGTTTTCCTTATGGAAGCGCACCATTGCGTCGTAGTCCATCTTGTAGATATGGTCGCCCGACAGTACGACGACGAAGTCGGGCGAATAGCGATCGATGAAGCTGATGTTCTGGAAAACCGCATCGGCCGTGCCCGCATACCAGCTGCCCTCGTCGCCCATATGCGTGGAAGGCGACAAGCAGTAC
>CAYOBD010000402.1:0-1779 GCA_964402005.1 uncultured Eggerthellaceae bacterium | reverse complement strand
TGGCAGCTTAGTGAAGGAGCGGCATTTTGTGTCCGAAATCTTGACACAGCTCAGTCGTGGACCGCGACGCCTTCGAGGCCGCCGTCAACGGGCTAAAGCTCACCGCCGCCGACAGGAGACGGTACGAGCGGATCCTGGAGGAGGCCGAGGAGGATGTCTGGTAGGCCTCCCGCATCGCCGAACGCAAGCACCGACGACGTCTTGGGAAGCCATGCCCAAAACGACCTCGGGCGCGCCACCCGTGGCCGGCCGCGTCGCGCGTCGCCTGCGCAGCCAGCGCGCTGGGTCCCGACGTCAGATTAAGAAGGCTGACCCGATTGCCAGTCGGTCGACAAATCGGCTTCGTTCGTTTGTCCTAGAACGCAACAGATGATATACACTCATCAGATGGCACGTTTACCTGCTTAAATGCTATGTCATGAGCAAAAGTGATGCGATGTGTTGCAGCGTGGTTCTGCGCGTCTATGCGCATATCACCTCATGAGTTCAAAAAATCTCAGGGAATTTGAGCTGCTTGTAAACCCGCGAGTCAAAGGTGGGCGAACAGAACCCGCCAAGACGTTCCCTAGCCTCGTAGTGTTCGGGATGGTCTTCGGTTGAGCCAAATATCGCGATGCAGAGATCGCGCATGTATGCCCTGCAATCCTCGTCAGAGAACGAGACGTCCTCGCTGCCGTGCATGTTCCCGCGAAGCCTGACTATCGTATCCCTGACGTTTTCCATGAAACTGGGAAAGACCCTGCCGTATTCGTACACCGCATCGAAATCTGCACCCGTCGTTATTCGCCTGTATAGGTCTATATCGTCACGCTCGATAAATATGAGAAGCGGCAAAACCGTGCAACTCGCAATCATCTGCGGAAGCTCGTGATTCGGACCCTCGAGGCAATAGTGCCTGGCGCTCTCGAGATTCCTTTTGATGCGATATGCATCCCTGATCGTTAGTACCTTGCTATCTAGCAACTCTCTGGCGAGCTTGTCAAACCTGTTCCCGCCGTTGTAGTTCACACCGTCGCCAGTGAATTTCACGCTGTCAACCGGGCACAACTTAATCCGCTCATCGAAGAAGCGCTCTAAGAACTTTGAAGTGTCAAAGCCGGAACCATACATCCCGCCAACGGCCTTCGCAAGTTGTGACGAGTCTGCAGAGAACACGAAGATGATGCTCTCGCTACAGAACAGGCTCTTGGTCTGTTCCAGGAGACGGACGGCGAAGTCGGGGCGGCAACGGTCGAGCTCGTCAACGAAGATAACGAGTTTGTTTGCCACTTCGACAATGGATTCCTCCGCAAGTCGGCTGATCCTCTCGCGGATTTCCGCCTTGGTCTTGAAGCTCGCTATCCACGATTCGCTGTTTAGCTCACCCGCAGCACCAGAGTTGCGAAATGGGACTTGCCCGACAGCGAGACCGGCGTCTATTACTGCCGCAATACCGTCCTTAACCTTGACTTTGGATGCCTTTAGTAGGTCGTTCCTATCGAACTCAGCTGCCATGCTGGCGAAGAGCGTAGTCAGCGGGTCATCCGAGAAGTCATTGTCCCAAGCGTTGAAGTAGTACGGCAATGCAAGGAAGTCTGTATCGCCGAGTCTACTAAGAACAGAGTTCAACTCCGTATGGTCGTATCCGTAATCAACCGACTGCGGATTCATCGCATTCAGTAGAAGCTCGACTGATTTGACGAAGAAGGTCTTCCCATCGCCCCACGGTTCATCAATCATATAAGAATAGGGGCCTTCCGTATCGGCAAGCATCTTTATGAAGTCAATAATGTCGCCGTT
>CAYOBD010000401.1:1565-1787 GCA_964402005.1 uncultured Eggerthellaceae bacterium | reverse complement strand
CGTGAGATTGCAGCTGGGCGCCCCGGGCTTATCACGAAAGTCGGTTTAGGGACATTCGTCGACCCGGAGGTCGAAGGCGGATGCATGGGCAACTACTGCAGCGAACAGCTAGTCGAATCCATCGAGTTGCATGGCGAACGCTACCTGCTGTACCGATCGTTCCCTGTCGATGTTGCCCTTATCCGCGGGACCTATGCTGATGCGGATGGCAACATTTCGTTT
>CAYOBD010000401.1:0-1555 GCA_964402005.1 uncultured Eggerthellaceae bacterium | reverse complement strand
GCAAAAGCGAGCAGCGGAATCGTCATCGTGCAGGTTGAGCGCATCATAGAGCGCGGCTCGATTAGGCCGAGCGGGGTGCGCATCCCGGGCATCCTTGTCGATTACGTGGTGGAAGCAACCGATGAGCGCGCCTCCTGGCAGACAGAAGGCTCTTTCTACAATGAAGCGTTCTGCGAACGCAGCAATAACGAGAGGGTAGAATTCCCCAAGGTCCCGCTTGATGTCCGCAAGCTCATTGCGCGACGCGCTGCATGCGAATTGCGCCGCGGCGACTTGGTCAATGTTGGGGTCGGCATTCCGGCTGCTATCGCACTTGTATGCGCCGAGGAAGGCGTCGTGGACGCGATTACTTTCACATCCGAGGCGGGCTCAATCGGAGGTGCGCCAGCGCCGAAGCCCAATTTCGGAAGCGCTTTCTACCCGCAAGCGCTCATCGATGCCGGTTCGATGTTCGACATGATCGACGGCGGCATCATAGACATAACGTTTTTGGGCATTGCGCAAGTCGACGCTGCGGGAAACGTCGATGTCAGCAAATTCGCGCATCGGGTGAACGGACCAGGAGGCTTGATCAACCTTGCCGGTTCGTGCGGACGCGTTGTGTTCTGCGGAACGTTCTCGGCGGGCGCTCGCGAGGAAGTGATTGATGGCAAAATGCACATCGCCAAACAAGGGCGCGCACCGAAGTTCGTCGAGCACGTCGAGCAGATCACCTTTGCGGCGCATGAGGCGCTGGCTCGTGGACAGAGCGTGCTGTACATCACGGACAGGGCTGTGTTCAAGCTGACCGAAAACGGGTTGATGCTGACGGAAATTGCGCCGGGAATCGATTTGCAGGCCGATGTGCTTGACCAAATGGGGTTCATGCCTGCTATTGCTGAAGACTTGAAGTTAATGGATGAGGCCATATTCCATGAGATATGGGGCGGCCTCTCGATTGAGGAGTAGGAAACAGGAAAAGGCATCAGGTGCTTTTGCCTATCGAAAAATAGAAAGGAGCCATATGGATTTCTCAATGACAGAAGAACAAGAGCTATTGTTCGAGAATCTGGCTGAACTCGTCGAGCGCGAGTGGGATGAGACGGCCTATAACGACTATTACTACAACAAGCACGAATACCCGATGGAGTTCGTCGAGAAGCTGAACGAAGCAGGGTTCTGCATGCTGGGCGTGCCGGAGGAGTACGGCGGGACGCCGGTCGACATACTCACGATGGTTATGTATGCAGAGCAACTCGCAAAGCTCACGGGTGCATCGTTGCCGTGCGCATCAAACGCTATCAGCATCGACGATATCGTTTCGTTTGGATCGCCCGAGTGGCAGAAGATCATCCTTGAGCATGTTGCAGAAAAGGGCACGGTGCCCTTCGCCCTCGGCTTCTCGGAGCCGCAGGCGGGCTCGGATTCCAGCGGAATCCTGACGACGGCCACTCGGCGCGACGGCAAGGTGTATATCAACGGCCACAAGACGATGGTTACCGATGCCGTAAGCGCACCGTACATCCTGTCCATCACGAAGGACCCGACCATCGAGAAGGCCTTCAATGCGATGAGC
>CAYOBD010000400.1:0-1789 GCA_964402005.1 uncultured Eggerthellaceae bacterium | reverse complement strand
ATTCGGGTTCTTCGTCGATCTCGAACTCCTTGAAGCACTTGTTGCATGCAATGACAAAGATGTTGTCCTTGTCAGCAAGTAACTGAACAAGCTCTTCGGCTGGTTTGAACCCATACTTCGTGTAGTCTTCCAAATTACCCCCCTCCTTTACGTGCTCTCCCGCGAACCTATTTCAGAACCTATTTCATATCCTATTCTAATCGCATTTAATGTCCTGCGTGCCAGTGTAGCGCATGATAATCGCCAGCACATGTCTTGCCCGCAGCAACATTTCGCATATCCCCTGCATAAGCTGTTATAACGCATCGTTTTACTCGTAGCAAGGTCACGCAGGATGAGCACCTGCCATTCGTCCCCGATAGGCGCTGGCGCGGCCTCAACAGGGCGAATGGCCGCATCGTCCACGTTCGCTGCAATCCCCCACTCACTTTGCATTATTTTCCTAGATTTTAGCTATGTTGATATCATTCGGCATGTGGCGAACAATGGGCGCAGGCGCAGACGAATGCGCAATCTGCACTAGGGAAGGGAACATGAAAGGAAGGCGCGAAATGAAGAAAATGAAGCTAATACCGTTGGCGGCACTGGCAGTGGCGACCGCATTCGCACTGTACGGATGCGGCGGAGGCGGGCAGCAAAGCCAGACATCCGCCGACGAGTCGAGCGCAGCACCGGCTGAGACCTCGGCCGCCGTCGCGGCGCCAGCACCTGCAGAAACGTCTGCAGCCGTCGAGGCTTCGGCTGCTCCTGCAGCGGCAACCAGCGATGTGGACCCCGAGCTCATCGCAGCCGGCGACGAGCTGAAGGGCCTCGTCAGCCAATACGTCGAGCAGGTGAACAAGGCCCTGGAATCTGGTGACGTTGATCCTTACGAGGATGCAATCGACGAGATTCAAGCAAAGATCAACACTCTGGTCGAGAAAATCACCGGACTTGTTCCGACAGATGACCCGAACAATCCCAACACGGTTTACTATTCGCAGGAAATCGCACCCATCGTCTTGCGCGACTACGCTGATGCCGCTTTCGCCTATGCCGATGCGCTCATGGCCAAACTAGAAAAGTAAATCCGAATCAAGTGCTGCGCAGCCACATAGCGTTCGAGCTATTGCCTAGGATGCAGAAAGAGGCGCTTCCCCTCGCGGGAAGCGCCTCTGTTAACTGATGCATTGCGCTCTATTTCACCAAGTCGGGATCGTACGCCTCGATGGCGATGTCAGCGAAGGTCGAGCCGTTGTAAAGCGTCAAGGCGCTGTCGAGCAGCGGAATCAGGCAGACGGCACCGGTGCCCTCGCCGAGGCGCATCGAGGCCTGAATAACAGGGGTGAAACCGATGCCCGCCTGCGCAAGCCCTGTTTGCTCGTTGCCGGCCGCTAGCACGAGCGCATCCTGGATGAAGCGCACAGCAGGCTCAGCGGAGGTGTGTGATGCAAGCATGGCGCACACGCAGCCTGGCGCTATGCGCGTAGCCACGTAGGCCGCCACCATTGAAATGAAACCATCCACAACGATGGGCACGCGATAAACCGCGCCGCCCAAGAACAGTCCCACAATACCGGCGATATCGAAGCCGCCGACTTTCGCCAGCACACCGAGCGGATCGCCTGCATCAGGCTTGTTCACCTCGATGGCCTGCTGCACCGCATTGCGTTTCCGGACGAGCCCTTCTGCAGAAAGACCGGCTCCTTTCCCCACCAGAGCATCGGCCGATAAGCCCAGCAGCGCCGCCAAAAGCGCACTCGATGTGGGGGTGTTTACCATGCCCAACACGCCTGACGCGATGATGTCG
>CAYOBD010000399.1:0-1799 GCA_964402005.1 uncultured Eggerthellaceae bacterium | reverse complement strand
ATCGCTGCCGAACGCGATGACCAGCAGGCGCGACACTCCGTTGTAGACGCTTGCGTTATCGGGGATCAGGACCACGAAGATAATCGCCGCCGCCGCAATGCGCAGTGCACGCGAGTTGTAGCGCTTGCCGAAGAACTCCGGCATGGTGGTAGCGCGCAGGCGATGCGTGATTTCGCGGGCGCGCGGACCGAGCACCCACCAGGCCAGAAGACTGCCGAGAATGGCGTTACCGATGCCCGCCCAAGTGGCCGACAGGCCGTACTTGAATCCAAACTGGCCTGCGTAGCCGACGAAGATGACCGCACTGAAGTAGCTGGTGCCGTACGCGAACGCGCTCAGCCAAGGGCCGACGTTGCGTCCGCCCAGCACGAAGCCGTCAACGCTATGAGTGGAACGGCGCGCGTACAGACCAATGCCGACCGCCACCGCAATAAATATGCAGACTATGAGTATTTTCCAAACCATGATTAATCCTTACATAATTAACGACGCGAAAAGGAAGGCGCACGGGCGCCAGATGCACTGCGCACACGGCTTTCCAAGGCACTAAAAAAGCACCCGGCAGGAAATCCGTGTGCTAGCAATATCGAAAATAAAAGATGGCCGTGTAGGCGTCATTGCGGCGTGACATGGGGTTTTCGGCAAGCAGGCCTGCCGAAGCGTTCATACACTGCATAGCGAAGACCTCGCTCATCAACGCGCGGTCGTGCGCCCCCGTGAATCCGATATGTACTTCCGTTTGCCGCATGGAGGGTACTTTAGCACAACAAAGCATGTTTGCAAGCTTCGGGGTGCACGAGCGGAGGGCGGCAGCTCTGGTTCGATCGTTGGGTGGAAAAAAGTTCCAGGAACTTTTTTCCACCCTGCCACCGTCATTCCCAAGGACGCACGGTGCCCTTGAACACATCTACGAGAAACGCTTGGTCGGCAAGGCGTGCCATGGGGGTATCGTTGCGCGAATCGGAGAAGAAGCGTTCGACGGACGCGTCGGGATACGCCTCCCGGAAACGGCGAACCTTCTCGTCGCCTGAACAGTTCTGGCCCATCACGCGACCTGTTTGCGGGTCGACCGGCGAAGCCAGAAGCCGCCAGCCGCGCCGCGCGCACGCATCGCGCAGCAAGAACTCGGGCGAAGCGGATATGACCAGATCCCCGGGCTGCGGACTGCAAGGCCCTCCGATGCGCGCCTCGTGTGAACTCCAAAAACGCGCAACCTCCGCCTCGATGTCGGGGATGAACGGCAAGTAGCGGTACAACGCATCCTTGAAGTCGGTCTTGGTTATCTGCCCGCGCTTCCATCGGATAACAGCCGCAGCTGTTCTCGGCAGCGTCGTCAACGTCCGCTGGTAGTACCACAGGCAATGCAGCGTAAAGTCCGCTGTCGAGTCCCCGCGATAGAGCGTCTTATCAAAATCGTAAACATCCAAAGGGGCATTATACGAAATGTGGCAATGGGGCTTGGCCCCATTGCCACATCATCTTCCACTAGCAACCGAATCGGCGAAGCTAATGCCGCTCGTCGGACCGGCGAAGCTAACGCCGCTCGCAGGATCGGTGATACTAATACCGCTCGTCGAAGACGCGCTTGGTTTTCTTCTCGCTGCGCGGGAGAAAACCGAGTTCGACGATCTTCACAAGCGGAGTAAAGCCGATCTTGCTCTTGGCGCGCGAGGCAACGTCTTTGGATGCCTTCGCCCAGTCGACCGAACCGCTCGCTTCCACGTAGATGCGCATTGTGTCGCGACCGTCCAGATGCGAGATGCGAATCTGGTATTCGCTCGACAGCTCGGGGAACTCCT
>CAYOBD010000398.1:0-1808 GCA_964402005.1 uncultured Eggerthellaceae bacterium | reverse complement strand
ACAGCTCGTCGCCGCGGAAGGCCTGTTCGAATACGACCAGGGTGCTGCCGCCCAGATGAGAGCCGGAGAAGCGGAATACGACATCGACGCTGCCGTCCGACAGTTCTGGCGTGAAGGACGTGCTCGCCGTTATCGGCTCGCCGGTCGTGCTTTTGAGCACACCGGCATCCGTGCCGTCATCTGCACGCAGATGGAGCGTACCTGAAACCGTATACTCGACGCCCGGCGTGAATCCCCGGTATTCGACCGTGTCGATGATCTCCACCGCTTCGGCCGCACAAGACTCATGTCCGCCGAGCGCAGCATCGCGTGCCGTCGTCCCGATGGCCGGCACCGTGACCGTCTGCGCCTCGTCATCGATGCGGGCATGTGCGGCGTAGCGCTCCTCGCCCTGCAGCAATTCCTCGAATGCTACCAGCGTCTTTCCGACCACGGCGGAGCGTTCGAACGTGAAAGTCACCTCTGCGGTGCCATCCGGCTCGTCGGGCGAGAACGTCTGGCGCGCGGTGATGCGCTCTCCGTCTGCGTCGAGCGCGGGACCCACGTCGTTGCCTTCTTCATCCCGCACGTGCAGAACCGCCGACAAGGTGTAGGTCTTTGTCGTGTCCAGTCCCGAATACGCGACGGTGTCGGTCAGTCGGACGATCTGAGCGGGCCCCGCCTCCTTGCCGCCTGTGGCATTGTCGGCAAGCGTCGTTGCGATTTCGGGGATGGTGACGGTCTGGTCTTCATCCGCAAGGTCTGCATGCTCGGCAACAGGGGTGTCGCCGTCTTCAGGCAGCACTTGCTCGAAGGCCACGAGGCGTTTTCCTTCCATGTCGGAGGTGTCTACGCTGAAGGTCATCTTCACGGTTCCGTTGCTGCCGCGGACCGTGAATGCGCGTTCGGCTTCGGCAACTGTGCCCTCGTCGGACCCGTCTGCACCGATCAGATGCAGCTGGCCGCGCATGACATAGGAGCCCGGCATCAGGTCGTAGTAGGAGACGGTGTCAACCAGTTTGGCGATTGTGTCTGCCGGCACCATCTTCACGCCCTGCGTGTCGGCCAGCGATGTTGCGATGGATGGACCCGACTTGTCCTCGATCGTGCCCAGATCGAGCTCTGCGCCATCGCGGGAGACGGATAGGGACAAGCGCACCAGGTTGAGCCCCTCGTTGCCCGAACAGCGCAGCTCCTCGATCCGATAGGTGTCATAGGGCAGGGCGCCCTTCCCATCGATGACGGCGGCTTGCCGGTCTGTACGGCCGCTGAACCAGATGCCGGCGGAGGCGTTGAGCTTCGACTCGTCGATCGTGCCATCAGCGCCGATTACGGCATCGTTTACATTCGTGGCGACGCTGTGCGCGTTCCACGACGATGCGGTCGATGCCATGCCGTTGGCGTCGGTTACGATGATGTGCCATTCGCCGGTTGTGAGCGAGGTGATTCTGAAGGGGATATTCGCCAAGGCGGCCATATCGGCCTCGCGACGCTTGTTGAAGCTGAAATCGCCGCGTATGACTTGGTTCGATACTGCGTCGTCGGTGCCGGTGAGATCGACGATACCGCCTTCGCGCGTGATGGAGAACGTGCGCGACCATGCCTGTGAGGCGCTGTCGAGCAGATACCCTTGTGTGCTGCGTACTTCGCGAACGGTGTAGGTGCCGTAGGGCAAGCTGCGCGCATCGGTTCGCGCAACAAAGCGACCGTCGGCTTCTTGGCTCGTCACGATGGTTTTCACGACCGCGCCCTCGCCGTACTCGGTGCCGTCCACGATGACCGGGCCGGGGTTGTCGCTCACGATTTCGAACGCGGCTCCTTCGAGCGTT
>CAYOBD010000397.1:0-1819 GCA_964402005.1 uncultured Eggerthellaceae bacterium | reverse complement strand
TGGGAAGCCGTGATTGCAAAGAACAGGCCAGCCGTTTAGCTGGCTGACCTCTAAGACATGGTGGAACATAGGGGGATCGGACCCCAGAACTTAAGGCTTGCTAATTCTGCACGATACATAGTTGATCTGGCATGTCATTATGATCTTCGCAGGCAAAACGCCTGGATATCGTTTGAGGTTGAGATTGTTTTCCCACTATATGGTCACTGTTCGTGGCCACTTTTGCGCTTTTGCGCTCAAGCAAGCGGTCGAATTCCTATATCGCCCAAACCGGGAAGCACCACGCCCTTCGACTAAGCGGATAGGCGTCCGAAGCCATGCACACCACAGCACCCAACCCTATCTCGCGTTTCAGCGAGGACAGGTCGGCGGGCACATCGTCGGACGCTACGGGGTCGATGGCTGAGAAGTTCTTTAAATCGCCCTTCCCTGGTGCCGCGGTGCTCTTCACCTCGACGGGATGCAAGCGCCCGTCCATGTCGAGCAGCAGGTCAATCTCCTTCTTGTCGTTGTTGCGGAAGAAGGTCAGCGGAGGGCGCAGCCCCATGTTCGCGTAGCTTTTGTAAACCTCCCCGAAAGCATACGTCTCGAATATCTGCCCGCCCATCGCGCCGAGCTCGAGGGAGCGCGCGCTATACCACCCGGAAAGATAAGCCGCCAGACCGGTGTCCATGAAATGCATGACGGGCTGCTTGTTCAATCGCTTCAACAGGTTGTTCGAATAGGGCCTCACGACTTTGACAAGGTACGTGCTCTCGAGCAGGGACAGCCACGATTTAGCAGTCTTCTCGTCGATGTCCGCGATGCGGGCGAGTTCGGCGTACACGACCGGCTTGGATGTGAGCGCAGCGCATCCCGCCACGAACTTGCGGAATTTCATCTCATCCCCCACCTGGGCGAGATCGCGTATATCGCGCATGACATACGTGTCCAGGTACGATTCGTACCCGCCATCGCGCAAGTCGTCGGGCAACGCACGTATGGCAGGGAGGGAGCCTGCCGATATCCGGCGGTAAGCCTCGTCGATACCGAAGGCGGGCATCGCGGCAGCCCGCCGCGAGAAGTAGTCGGGCGAGGGTTTGAACGGCTCCGAGGGTGCATTCGCGATCTCGGCATTCGACAAGCCGAGCATCTCGATTATCCCTACGCGGCCCGCAAGCGACTCCGAAACCTCTTTCATGAGATGTAGTGGCTGCGAACCCGTCAGCCAGTAGCCGCCGGTCTTATCCGACTCGTCCACGGCCATCTTGATGTAGGGCAGCAGCTCGGGCGCCTTCTGAATCTCGTCGATGAGCACAGGCGGGCGATAGCGCTGGAGGAACAACTCGGGGTCCTCTTTTGCGGCGAGGCGCAGCGCTGTGTTATCGAGCGTGACATACGAGCGCTCGACGCCTCTGCACTCGTCTTGCTCAGCCAAGTGCTTGAGCATGGTGGTCTTGCCCACTTGCCTCGGCCCAGTAACGACGACGACTTTAAAATGCTCAGAATAGCGACTGACGACGGGCTCGAGTGCACTCTCGATATACATACGCACTCCTATATTTTACTCAAATCTGGAATATTTTCCGCTTTTGAGATATTATCAGGAATCGGCTGGCTAGAAAAGAAGGGGCTTCTGATGCACGCGAGAAAGCACCTGCACAACCCGGAGTTCGTCGCTATAAGAACAGGGTCACCCCTATTTCTATCGATCCCCCTATGCTCCACCACATTCTTTACGCCGTTCTGCCGAACGGCGTTTCTTAGGGCTATAGGTACATTTCTTGCAATAACTTCTCCTACAGTTGTAAGATATCATTGATTAATCTTACAACAGTAA
>CAYOBD010000396.1:0-1837 GCA_964402005.1 uncultured Eggerthellaceae bacterium | reverse complement strand
CTCGTATTCGCTATTCGAATCACTAAAGCGCATAGAGCAGTCATATGCTTACCAGCAGGAAGGGAAGTAGCTGTCGATAGGAGCACCGGCATGCCGACGAGAGAGGATTTCCTAGCAGTCCTGCATCACGAAACACCGCAATCAGTTCCCATTTGCACGAAACCGCTATTCTGCGGGCTTGGTTTTCTTGACTCGTTCGAGAAAGGACCCATGGGTGGTGGCAAAGACGGGTTCGGGGTACTTTGGAACAGCACACCGGACGGACCTACTCCATCGACCGTCTCGTTTGTTCTCGACGACATCACTCAGTGGGAATCCCAAGTCGTGTTCCCCGATTTGAACTCAATCAATTGGGAGGCTAAAGCGGAGCAGGATCTCTCCCGAGTCAATCGCGATACGCAGGTCATCGAATACGCAATGGGAAATGGGACATTCGAGCGCCTCATTGCACTGATGGGCTACGAGAACTTCATTTTTGCGCTCGAGGACGAACCCGATGCCTGCCATGAGCTAATCGAGGCCTTCGACGAGTATCGCATCGACCTCGTCGACCATGTTGCCCGCTATTACAATCCCGACTTCATCACGGTATTTGACGATGTCGCATTTGGCCGCGGCCTCTTCATCTCACATGACGACTACGTCGAGTTCATCAAGCCGAGTCACAAGAGAGTCTTCGACGCCATAAGGGACCATGGCATTTTGCCCGTGAACCACTGCTGTGGGAAAGCGGAAACCCTCATCGATGATTTCATCGATGAGGGTGCCATAGCCTGGGCAAATTGCCAACCGCAAAACGATATCACATCGTTGCTCACCAACTACGGCGACCGCATGGCCATTATCGGCGGTTTCGATTCTCAGGGGCTCCCTGGCAGCATTGGAGCATCAGAAGAAGACCGTCGGGCCGAGGTACATCGGTGCATCGATACGTACGCCCAGTATGGGAATTACATATTGGGCAACGTTGCGTTGCTCACGAACACGCCAGAAGAGAGGGCCGAATCTATCCGGCAAGTCTACGAAGAAGCAGATTCGTACGGCAAGAACTACTACATCAAGTAGACAGCTCCGCAACGCACGTAGCAATCCTAACGAATCAGCTCGTAAGTCGGCAAGCTTGAAGCCTTTTTTCATCGCAGAATATGAGCCGAGACCATATTGACACCTCGACACAATTGCTTCGCTTTGAGTAATCCGTCATACGCATAACACATCGGAAGATCGCCCCTCGAATGCTGCGACTCGTCGAGTTTCCCGTGATTCTCTGCAAGAAGACCGGCTTGAGGGGCCATATCTTCTCCAATATGATTAGCGCGTCACGATTCCCCCAAATTTCTGAAACTTTTTTGACTTGAGGGGCCAAATCGCCTCTCTTTTTGCCCCTCAAGGCCAAAAAACTGCAGAAAATGGCTGTTTGGGGGCCAAATAGGACCCCTTAAGTCCAATTTTTTACAGAAATCCGAAGAATTACCTGCTAATGCGAAGAGACATCCGCTATTCGTACAGCGCAGCAAGTTCTTTCATGAACTCAGGAATCGGCAACGATTGCGGGCAGCGCTCGACGCACTGTTCGCATCCGATGCAGTCGCCAGCTTTGCCGCCGTCCGTGACCACCGTGCGGTAGTAGCACTTCTGCGCACCGCCCGCCACCGTTCTGCATGCGTTCAGAATGGCAATCAGACGCGGGATGTCAATGGACATCGGGCACCCATCGCAGTAGTGGCATTGCGTGCACTGTATGCGCCCCGAAGCCTCCATGACCTTGCGCACGCGCAAGAGGTCTTCGACTGTCGCGGGAGACATGGTCTCGGCTCGCGTCCAGGCTGCAGCGTTC
>CAYOBD010000395.1:0-1838 GCA_964402005.1 uncultured Eggerthellaceae bacterium | reverse complement strand
CGCAATGCCACCATGCTCCCGTGGTGGATTTATCCGCTGGGGCTCGGGCTGACGATTGCAATCTCGCATCTGTCATATACGTTCATCGAAACACCCATCAGGCGGAAAGGGCTGGCGGCTTTCAAGGCGATTGCGCCAGGTGGGGCTGGCAGCGGTGCAGGTGGCGGAGGCCGTAGCGGCCGTGCTGGCGCAGGAGGTCGTAGCGGTTCGGGCAAGCCGACGTTCGGCGCCTGGGTGCGCACCCATATCCCCGCTACGGCGGTGGCGGGCGCGGTCGTGGCCATAGCCGTTATCGGTGTTGCAGTGGTTCCGCCGGTTGCGGAAGGCGGCGTTGCGACCGACGAGAAGCGCGTTATGGGTGCAGCATTGAAAAAGCCCCTCGTCGATGGCCAATACGATGTCGTATTCATCGGAGACTCGGTTTCTCTGGGCGCCAATGAGCAGCTGAATGCGGAGTTTCCGCATGGCATGATCGACACGGTGGGAAGCAGGCAGTTCTTTGCGGGAATCGAAGCGCTTCAGGCGTATCTCGATCAGGGAGTTGTAGGCGATACGGTGGTGTTCAGCTTGGGAACGAACGGTTATGCCGAACATGACGAGCTCGAGCAGATAGTCGAGCTGTGCGGTCCCGACCGCGAGGTGTGGTTCGTGAACACCCGCGTGCCCGACGAGCGCTGCGAGCCGAACAACCAGGCGCTCCAAGAATGCGTCGATGCGCACGAGAACGTGCACCTCATCGACTGGTTTAGCGCGTCGGCGGGCCATGACGAATACCTCGCCGAAGACGGCATTCACCTGACCTGGGACGGGCGTGATGCCTATGCCGCGCTTGTGGCGGATACGATGGGGTATGTTGCTCCCGACGATTCCAACACGAAGTACAACGTGACCTTTATCGGCGACGTTGCGGCGCTCGACGCGGCGGACGGGTTGGCAGCCCTGTTCCCGAAGGGCGTGGTGGATTGCTCGGATGCCCGTGGTATGAAGGCGGTGCGTTCGGCGTACGAAAGCTACGACGAACAGGGCGTAATTGGCGGTACGGTTGTGCTGTGCTTGGGCAACGAAGAGCTGCTCGATCGCGGCGAGTTGGAGTCGCTTATTCAGGCGATAGGGCCCGATAAAGAGATATGGCTGGTCAACGCCCGTTGCTCAAGCCCGTGGTGCACACCCAACAACGATCTTTTGGCAAGCGTGGCCGAGTCGAACCCCAATGTGCAGATCATCGATTGGCATGCCGCTTCGCAGGGGCACGACGAGTACCTGGCCGAGAACGGCACGAACCTGACGGAAGCGGGTGCGCAGGCCTACGTGCAAACTGTTCACCAGGCAATGGGCGATCGCACCGAAGCAGCGGTTGCGGGCGAAACCGAAGACGCTGAAAACTCCGAAGATGCCGTCGATGCCGAAAACGGCCAGGACGAGGCAGGAACCGCTGTCTGATCCAGGCGCTAACGCGAAAGGCCTAGCTGCAAGAAGTTCGCATTGCGCATGAACCCGATGTTTTATTGGGCGGCATCCTGGCGTCCGAAATGGCAGACCATCAGCCATTCGGTCTCGTCGGCACCGTCGCCGACGATGCGGAAACCCAGGCGCTCATAAAGGTGCAAGGCGGGGTTTTCCTTCTGTACCGAAAGCGACGCGCGGGCATAGCCGGTATCTTCGAGCTCTGCGAGCATCTGCCGCATCATCGCACCGCCGATGCCGCGATTCCGATACGGTTCGAGTAGCGCTATCGAAAACGACGGCGTCGCATCGTCAATGTGCCCGTATTCGTCGGTTGTGCGCACCCAGCATGCGCCGACAACTCGACCGTCGGTCACAGCCACCAGGGCGCGGTC
>CAYOBD010000394.1:0-1852 GCA_964402005.1 uncultured Eggerthellaceae bacterium | reverse complement strand
TGCCGCTGGAAAGATCGAGCGCTTGCGCAACATCGCCGGCAGCGAACACATCGGGGACGCTCGTCCGCATGAAGCTGTCTACGACGAGACCATCCTCCATCTCAACTGACCCTGGTTCAACGAACCCTAGGTTTGGTTTCACGCCTTGCGCCAACACTATTTCGTCAAACGGCTCCACGTCTCCGTTGTCGAAGCGCACGGTGCAAAGATTCGCCTCACGGAAACAATCCACATGTTCGATAGTTTGCGACAGGCGCAAGACTATGCCGCGTTCCTCGAGCATCCGCTCGAACTTATCTGCAATCAAGGGATGTGCTGTAGCTCGCAGGATATGAGCACTGCGACCAAGCAATGTAACATCTGCCCCGCGGTCGAGACAGGCTTCAAGCACTTTGAGCCCCACCATCGACGTGCCCGACACAAGGACGCGCACGTGTGGCTTGACGATTAATGCGCTTCGCAGCCGATCCGCATCTTCCATAGTTCGCAGAACATGCGGCCGATACGCATGCAGACCTTCGAACTTCGACGAAACAGGATGGGCACCCGTCGCAATCAGGAGCTTGGAATAGCCGATGCATCGCCCATCTGTCAGCATCACCTCGTGTGCCGAGAAATCCACGGAGCGAATACCCTGATGCGCGAAAAGGTCATCAACCAAACTTGCCACGTCAGAGTCTTCCCAGGGAAAGCACTGCTTGCGATCGATACGGCCACCGACGAAGTATGAGGTGAGAACAGGGCTGTACGGTTCAGATTCGGCATTCGTCACCACCGTGAGCGGTCCAGCGTAACCCCCTTCGCGCAGCGCGCAGATTGCGCTAACCGCAGCAGTACCAAAACCCAGCACAACTACCGGGCGATCTGCCAAACTGTTCTCCAAGAAAACCCCCTCGATGCCACCCAGTAATTATAACTGCGAAACACAAAGGCAATCAGGCCATCTTATCTTCCTCTTGCGCAATACGAGTCGCTTGTCCTCTGGCAAGGCGATGCCTTCGTGATTGAACAGGCCGACAGCATCAAACCTGTTCAACGCCTCACCCTTTCAGTATGAAGACTACTTTTAGCACAAAAATGGGCATCATGTTCCTATATCTGAAGAGCCTTCCTCCCCAATAATCCAGCCTACGCAATCGTGCGCTCATGTCCGATGGGGTCGGATGTGACGCGACGGCGAAGTCAGCCGTCTCGTGAAAGTGCACGCATCCAGAATCAAGGAGGAGATCATGGATGAAACCAAGGACGCCCTGAGCGTCGACGAGAAGCGCATGGGCGAGAAGGCGCCCGCGCTGTCCTGGGTGATGCTGCTCGTCACCTACCTCGCGAGCATATGCGCACCCCTCACCCAGTTCAAGATTCCGCCCCTGTCCAACTGGCTGTTCGCGAACTTCGCACCTGTCGGCCTCGACGGCGCGACGTTCGGTCTGCTCATGAGCGCCATGGCCATCATCGGCGTCATCTTGGCGTTCCCCGCGGCGTTCATCGCCCGCCGCATCGGCCTGAAGAACACGGTGCTCGTGTCGCTCGCCTGCCTGGCGATCGGGTCTGCCATCGGCGCGCTTGCCGGCAGCATCCCGATGCTCATGGTCAGCCGCCTCATCGAGGGTATCGGCATCGGCCTGATCGGCGTCGCGGCCCCGACCTGCGTGTCGGTATGGTTCCCGCCTCGCCAGCGCGGTCTGGCGCTGGGCCTGTGGGCCACGTGGGTTCCGCTCGGTTGCGTGCTCATGTTCAACATCGCCGCCCCCATGGCCGGCGGTAACCCCGGCGTCAACCCGCAGGGTTACCTGACCGTCTTCTGGTTCTGCGCCATCTTCAGCGCCATCATGTTCGTCGTGTTCGCGCTCGT
>CAYOBD010000393.1:0-1870 GCA_964402005.1 uncultured Eggerthellaceae bacterium | reverse complement strand
GGAAGATCTCGATGTCGCGGTTGTAGTTCACCGTCGTCTCGCCGTAGGCCTCCAGATGGAAGGGGTCGATTGCGTTCACGTCGGCGAGGTCGAGCGTAGCCGCCTCATAGGCGATGTTGACGGGATGGTCGAGCGGCAAGTTCCAAATGGGGAACGTCTCGAACTTGGCATAGCCAGCCGCTACGCCGCGCTTATGCTCGTGATACAGCTGCGAGAGGCAGGTCGCCATCTTGCCCGAACCAGGACCGGGCGCTGAGACGACCACGATCGGACGGGTTGTTTCGATGAAGTCGTTTTTGCCATATCCTTCATCGCTCACGATATGATCGATGTCATACGGATAACCCTCGATCGGGTAATGCAGATAGCTTTTCACTCCGAGCGCTTCCAGACGCTGGCGGAACGTATCCGCACCGGGCTGATTGCGGTACTGGGCTACGACAACGCTGCCCACATAGAAGCCCAAACCCTTGAAAACATCCATCAGACGCAGCAGATCATCATCGTAGGTGATGCCCAGATCACCGCGCATTTTGGACCGTTCGATATCGTTCGCATTGATGACCAGGACGATCTCGACGTCATCGATCATGGACTGCAGCATGCGCAGCTTCGTGTCGGGAGCGAATCCGGGCAGCACGCGCGACGCATGGTAGTCATCGAACAGCTTTCCGCCGAACTCCAGATACAGCTTTCCGCCGAACTCGCCCACGCGCTCGCGGATGCGAGCCGTCTGCAGCTCTATGTACTTCTGATTGTCGAAACCGATGCGCATAAGAAAACTCCCCCTTGACGCATGCTCCAACGCAAAACCAACGGACAAGATTATAGCTTGCTTTGCGCCCCGCGCACGACCCAAAATCGGGGAAGGCAAAATCGAATACGCTCCATATGGTGGAGACATCGATGAATAGGCCCTTCATCTTGTGGAATGCCGAAAGCAGCAGAGCGATGCGGCAACGAGAGTCAGACCCCCACTGCCACGTACGGCAACGGGTTTTAGCCCCGTTGCCACTTTGCTTGGCTCCGTTGTAGCATCGCCACCCCGTTCGCGCGCCGCTTGGCTCCGTTGTAGCATCGCCACCCCGTTCGCGCGCCGCTTGGCCCGTTCCCGATATTCACCTATCGACGGCGCAGCTTGTTGAGGATGTCAGTCACGTAGTGCATCTCGGGAATATGGAACAGCATGCACAGGCCGAACGCGATCACAAGCCCGACGCCGCCGCAGACCACAAGGCGGATGAAGCCAGCGAGCATGCCTGCACCCACCGGCAGAGCACGCGCGAGCAAAAGCGCAACCACCGCTGCAACTGCAGTTGCAACCAATATACGCAGAGCGCGCCAGAGAATGGATGGGATGCCAAACGAGCCGATCAGAGCCCGCAGCATAAGCACGAGAATGACGCAGCATCCGCCGTAGTACACCAGATCAGCCAAGGGAACAGCCGCAAGACCCAGCGGTGAAAAGCGCACGAGCACGAAGTACAAACTGCATTGCACGACAACCATTACGGTGCTGACCAGCGCGAAACGCCCAAATTTCCGCAGAGATGCAAATGCGTTGTACATGAAGAAAAGCACGGCATAGAACGGCAAGCTGACAACCCACCACTTGAGGATTTCCGAGACGTAGCCCACGTCGCCTGCGTTGAAGGCGCCCGCCTGGAACAGCTCCATGATTGGCGACGCCAGAATGAACATGAGCCCCGCAAGCGGAATGATGAGAAGCAGGTTGCCCGAAATGCCCGTATGCACCAACTCGCGCATGGCGGCCATGTTTTCCTTTGCCGATGCCTCGCCCATCTCGGTGAACAGAAACGGTGGACTGCGTTTAATTGCCAATTCGAATAATTCTCAGTTCGATTAGAAA
>CAYOBD010000392.1:0-1872 GCA_964402005.1 uncultured Eggerthellaceae bacterium | reverse complement strand
ATGCGTAGTCTGGCCGAAGCCGGTATGACCATGGTTGTGGTAACGCACGAGATGGGTTTCGCGCGCGAAGTCGCCGACCGCGTTATCTTCATGGAAGACGGCGTGATTGTGGAAGAAGGTCCGCCTTCGCAGGTGTTCGACAATCCGAAGAACGAGCGCACCAAAGACTTCCTCGGGCATATCAAGTAGCGTGCCGTTCGGCATAGCCTCAATCGCGTATGCTCCTATGTGATACGCGGTAGTGTTTTCAGCAACGACCAGGCGCGCTGCTTCCCTTGATCGGTGGTCAGCAGGATGGGGAGATCCTCAAAGGCGACGCAGGGGCGTCCGAATACATGCTGCGCTGCATCGCGCTTGCAAGTCGTGCGATAGGTGGCCTCAAGCGACGTAATCGCGCGTTCGTCGCATGCTATCAGGCAAATGGGATCGAGCCCTTCGATGAGAAGGAACTCCGCCTGTGGATCGAGCGCCTCGCCTGCGCCATTTGCATCGACTCCGTGCGGGAGCAGTGTTGCATAGGCGAGCGCATCGTTGCCGTATCCAAAAGCTGCCAGCGATTTCTCCAACGCATTGCATGCGGTGGGAGACAAGGGCCCCGTGCTCAACGCCAGGGCGCCGGCATCGGGATTGCCTTTGACATAATCGGCGAATAGCCCCCAAATCTCATCTGCCGATGCGCTGTACATATTACTATTGGTCATATTCTTCACACTACTTTGAGCGAAAAGGCGTATGCTTGTATCCATATGATAACGAAAAGAATGCGTTCGAAAGAGGAGGGAACGTTGCCATGTGCACGAACGGAGTGAACACTGGACAGCTTGAACAGATGATTTCCCAAGTAGATGACCATGTAGCCCTGGAGCGCCGTTGGGCGCACACGCTTGCCCATACGGCAGAGGATGCAGGGTTCGCCACAGTGGGCGAGAAGCTGCATGCAGCTCAGGCCGCGCTCGATGAAGTGCGTGCCCTGCTGTCTGACGCAAAAGCTGCAATCGAGGAAGATGCAGAAAACGCTGCAAACGTGACCGTTAATCTGATGTAGCGCCGTGCGCAGGCAAACGGTTTTCATGCTCTTGTTTCCCACGGATGCAACAGAGAAGGAGTAAATCCATGGCAAGCGATTTGATCCGCTTCACAGTGGCTATGCCCGAAGACTTGATGGTGCGCTTCGACGAATGGGTGGCGCGCCGTGGCGTCGGGCGCAATCGCAGCGAGGCTGTCCGCGACCTGGTGCGCGATGCGCTGGTCTCCGAAGAGGCTGATACGCCGGGTGCCGAGGTCATGGGCACGTTGACCATCGTGTTCAGCCATCATGCCCATGATGTGCAAGAGAAGCTCCACGAGATTCAACACGCATACTTCGGGCGCATTGCATCCACCACCCATGTCCATCTGGACGAGGACAACTGCCTGGAAGTGATCATCCTTCGTGGTGAGACCACCGAGGTGCGCTTGATATCCGACCTGATTCTGGGTACAAAGGGCGTGAAGACCGGCGGTTTGGTGTTAACGACGACCGGTCAGATGCTGTAAGGAACCGAGCATGGATAAAACGGTGATGCTGGGCCACGGAAGTGGCGGCAGCATGATGAAACGCATCATCGACGAGGTGTTCTTCGCCGCTTATGCAGGCGACGACTTGCTGCGCGGCGACGATGCGGCTTTGCTGGCGCTCGACGGGGAAGGATGCCCAGCGGAGTTTGCTCTTCAAGGCGGGCGCCTGGCATTCTCGACGGATAGCTTCGTTGTGACGCCGCATTTCTTCCCCGGCGGTGATATCGGGCGGTTGGCCGTGTGCGGCACGGTGAACGATGCCTCCCGGGCGTCGTAGTCGGGAAGCTGGGCTTCCAGGGCGTGGATCTGGGTTTT
>CAYOBD010000391.1:0-1896 GCA_964402005.1 uncultured Eggerthellaceae bacterium | reverse complement strand
AATTCGGGGGCGGGCATGCCGGGCATAACGGCTTGCGTTCGATTTGCGACAAGCTTGTGAAAAGCCGCATACTGCCACATATCGCTGCACTGGCAACCATGCTCGTCTGGGGCGTCACCTTCGTATGCACGAAAGTGCTACTCGAGTACATGGGGCCGCTCGAGATCCTGACCGCACGCACGCTGTTGGGATTTGCGGCGCTGTGCCTGACGCGGCCGCGGATCCTGCGCTTGCAAGAGCGCCGCCACGAGCTGCTGTTCGCCGCAGCCGGCCTCTCTGGTGCATTCGGCTACTACCTGGCCGAGAACACCGCACTGCAATTCGCGGACGCATCGTTCGTATCGGTAGCCGTGTCGACCGCGCCGCTGTTCACGGCAGCGTTGGGATTCATCGTGCTGAGGGAGAAGGGGCTCAGTGTGCGATTCCTGGTCGGATTCATTCTGGCCATCAGCGGCATCGCGCTCATCAGCTTCCAAGAAGGTCCCGCACACGCAAGCGTACTCGGCGTCGTGCTTTGCCTAGCTGCCGCATTCGCCTGGGCCATTTACTCCATCATCATAAAACGCCTTTCGAACCTGGGATACGAGACGATTGCCACCACGAAACGCGTGTTCGCCTGGGGCCTTGCATGGATGGTCGTCACGCACCTCGCGACCGGCGAAACCCCGACCCTGCAGGCGTACTCCGAGCCAGTCGTATGGGGCAACTTGGTGTTTCTGGGTCTGATGGCATCGGCGGGCTGCTTCGTGACATGGGGCTTTAGCGTGAAGCACCTGGGTCCCGCCGCCGCAAGCGCCTACATCTACTTGCAGGCACCCATCACCGTGATCTGGGCGGTCATTCTACTTGGCGAGCCGCTTACGGGCGCGATCGTCGGAGGATTCGCACTGGTCCTCGCAGGGCTTGTGCTCTCCGAGGACTTCGACAAGCGCGTAATCGAAGCGATGCGACGGCGATCGGGCGCATAGCGCCCTAACAATGGCACCGCTAGGGCGGAGATATTGTCGAATTGCTGCGCACTCGGACGCATGCAGTGCGAAAATCATAGATTGCGCCTTGGAATTGGAACGCAACGGCGGAGGCGGAGGCGTCTCTCCTGCGCAGCGGCAAGCGCAACTGTGCCGCATGGCGCGCCAACGAAGACCGAGCGACGCATCCGGCACATACACCGGATGTTGTCTTGAGAAGGGACTGCAGAATGGCAGGCAGCAAGAAGAGCAATGGCAATTTCACTCGGGGCAAGAGCGGCTCCGACCGAGACAAGGGCGGCTTCGCCCAGGGCAATGGCGCCCGTGCCCAGGGCAAGGGCGGTCTCGCGCTCCTGGTAGTGCTTTACGCCGGAGCGTTCGTGGGCGGGTTCAATGAGAACCTCGCAAACATGGCCCTTGTGCCCATCATGGGCGACTACGGTATCTCGTCTGTTACCGCGCAATGGCTCGTCACCGGGTACATGATCGTGGCGACGGTCATCGTGATGACCATGGCATTCCTGTATCGCCGCATACCGCTGCGCATCCTGTTCTACGCCGCTGTCGCGTTCACGTTCATCGGCTCTGTGCTGGGACTTTTCGCCAGCAGCTTTGCGCTGCTGCTCATTGCGCGCCTGGTGCAGGCAATTGGAAGCGGCATCTTCATCCCACTCATGATCAACACGGTGCTGCGAGTGGCGCCGCGCAACCGCATCGGCACGTTCATGTCGATCGGCAGCTGCATGATCACCTTTGGGCCGGCGCTCGCGCCGGTGGCAACGGGCGGTTTGGTGAGCGCCGTCGGCTGGCACAGCGTGTTCGTCATCCCGATTGCGGCCACGGTCGTACTCGCCGCGCTGGGAATCCCATTCGTCCGCAACCTGGAGACGCAGGACGTGCGCCTCGATGCGCCGTCGGTGGGGCTTTT
>CAYOBD010000390.1:0-1899 GCA_964402005.1 uncultured Eggerthellaceae bacterium | reverse complement strand
AAGTACGCCGTGACGCGTAAGACGCGGCGCAAGCTGAGTGTTAAGGTACTCTATATCGCCACCGCTGATCAGCAGGGCGGGCGAGCCGAACGCCATCAGATCGTCGATCATCGCTTTCGCTTCGGCGGTGCTCAGCTGGTCGTGGGGCTTCGTGTCGGATTCCGCATAGCAATGCTGGCAGCGCAAGTTGCATGTTTTGGTGCAGTTCCATACGACGACGGGCCTTTTGTCTCGCACGAACTCGAGCAGTCTGTTCGGCAAAATGCGCTAACGTCGTTTATAGCGCAGTTCGTCGGAGGCCTCGATTGCTCCGCAGTACAGTTTGGAGATGCCTATCACGCAATTCCTCTCATCCGGTCGGCAATGCACGCACTCCGTCACCCTTGCGCATTCCTGCCCCCGGTCCGAGAAATGCAAAATGAATACCAGTGCGATATGGTTAAATAGGCGCGTTTGATAATATATAACAAAACATCAAGTAATATGAGGGTTTATCGGTGTGCGCAATCGAGAATTAATTGATGTGCAAGATCGAAAACCGATCATGTGCGTAGGTTGGTCCATGGCAGGTTTGGTTCGTTCTCCCAAAGGGGCGGCTGCGTCATTCCCTGTTGGTTGTTCGGCCCAATACCATCTATAATGCAACGAAACGGGGGAGCGGCGCCGATGCGGTGTCGCTTCTTTCTGCATTTGAACGTGGGGCAGAATCTTTCGGGGGTTATGCCTCACTAAGGGAGGTTCCATGAACGCGAGGATGAAGAAGCGCCTGATAGCGGTGACAGGGGTCATCGTCATCGTTGTCATCGTGCTGTTTGCGGTCGTCGGTGGAGGCGCAGCGGCGAAGGTAGTGAAGGTCGCCGAGGCGCTTGAGATCAAAGAGAATGTGAAAATCGAGGTCACGGGTAACGTGGTGGAAAACTCGTTTGCTATCGACGGTAACGTGCTCACGTTCGAGATCTACGATGCTGAGGTTGATCCAGCTGCGGCGGCTGCGCTGCCGGTGCGCTACGAAGGCGGCGTGTCGGCCACATTCGGCAACGACGTGACTGCCATCTGCACGGGGCGCATGGGTGCCGATGGCGTGCTCGAGTGCGCCGAGCTTGTGACGAAGTGCCCGTCCAAATACGAAAGCGTCGAGGGTGCTCTGACGGTTGCCGAGCTGCTGGACTACGGCGACAAGGTCATAGACAAGCCCGTGAAGGTGGCGGGCTCAATCGAGCTCGGCACACTTACGGGCGTGGACTCCGATATCCGCTTCACGATCGCAGATGAGATTGCGGCAGATGGCTCCGAGCCTGCACTGCTGCGCGTGCGCTTCGACGGCGGATTGCCCGACGAGGTAGTGAAAGGCAGCCGCGTGGTGCTGACGGGCGCGTTGGCGGAAGACGGCGTATTTGCTGCGACGAACGTGGCGCTGGAAGGATAGAGCGGCAATGTAGCGGGATGAGTCAAAGAGAAAAGTTCTCTCCGACTCATCCCGCCTGAAGACGGTCGCAGGGAGGTAGCTAGCGCATGGCAACGATAGGGCTCGTGCTCCTGATAGCGGCATTCGCGGCTTCGCTTGCGGCAGCCATCTGCCTGTTCGCAGGCGGGCTGCGCGAGCGTGCGCAGCTTGTGCGCATTGGGCGCATCGCCGTGGTAGTGAGCTTCGCCGCCCTGCTGCTGAGCTGTGCCATCCTGGTGTTCTGCTTCATGACGGGCGATGTGTCCATCTTGTACGTGCTCGAAGAGCGCTCGCTTTCCACCGACCCGATTGCTTGGCTCTATCGTTTGGCGGGCTTGTGGGCGGGCCGTGCCGGGTCGCTTCTGTTCTGGACGTTCTTGATTGCGCTGTTCAACGCCGTCGTGCTCGCGCGTTCGCATTTCGCGAAAGCAAAGGGCGCTGCAAAAGGTGGCGCC
>CAYOBD010000389.1:1598-1915 GCA_964402005.1 uncultured Eggerthellaceae bacterium | reverse complement strand
GTTTCCCACGTATAGCCGTCATCGGTCAATTGCGGCAGCAAATTGCCAGGTACGACCTCAGCACCGAACTTCGCATTGATATCTCGCGCCAAATCGAACAGCTCAACCTTAGTTAGATCGGCTATCGGGGCCAACGCGCCAATAGCATCGCCATAAAGCGTGCAGTAACCCAGCGCCGATTCAACGAAGTTTCCGTTGTTCGCAACAACACCGCCCTCTATCGCGGCAAATGTGCAAAGCAGGCTTGCACGCGTGCGCGCTTTCACATTCACATGCACAAGCCCCTCAATCCGCTCGCGCTCAAATCCGCACGATTC
>CAYOBD010000389.1:0-1588 GCA_964402005.1 uncultured Eggerthellaceae bacterium | reverse complement strand
TATCGCCAATCGTGGCAGCATAGAACCGGATTCCGAGGGCATCAGCAAGACGTGCGGAATTGCCTTTCGTAGCCGTCGTGTTTTACTCGGATGAGAGGCTGTATCCGATAACGCGCGATTTTCCGAGTGCAAGCACGAGCAGCGAAGCAACGATAGTGCTATCCAGACCGCCCGAAAGGCCGATAATCCATGGCAGAGACCCGCCGAGAACCTGGCCATCGAATCTGCGTATGGTCGAAATCAGCGCTTTTAAAAGCTTCCTATCGCAAGGTTGTGCAATGGTTCCTGGCTCGACAAGCGAAACCACTACGAATTCCTCTTCGAAGTCGTCTCGCAACGCACACAGTATTTCACCTTGAGCATCGTAAACGGCCGCGCCGCCGTCAAAGCAGCGCACAGCATGCCCGGCATTGCGGATTCCTACCGGCGCAACGACAATGGAAGGTACGCCAATGTCTGGTGCGGCACTCCCCTGTGCATCCTTCGTCCAGCAGGCATTGTCGATCAAAACCGAAAAATCGCAATCAAGCGTTGAACTCCCCATACCGATGCGATAGTCCCCGTCATCAGTATGCAGCGTGACGAACGACTCTCCGTATTCTGCAGTCGACGCACCGCAGGGAATAACGTCCGGCATGCCATCCCAATCGAATGCGGTGGTCACCAAGCAGTCTGCCCCAAGCTCAGTTGCGCGCTGCACAGCGTCTGCTAGCTCTTCGCGTGAGCGACTCGGAGAACCTTCGTGCACTTCGCGCTGCCAAAGCGCCACCTTCAAGTCAGCCAAGTTGCTCATTTTCAGACCTACATTCTCGAGAATGCCCTGCGCTGCACGATGTATTCTCGCAAAAGCAGCACGAACAGAACGAGCATCACCAGCAGATAACCTATTACAGCGCCCTTCAAGCCCACGAAGTTGATCATAAGGAGCAAAACAACGAGCGAGAACACGAACGTGATCAGGTACAGTCCCACGATAGCCCGTTGCCTGCGCAAAATCGTAACCACCTGGTACAGGAAGTCGATGCAAGCCGTCAGTCCGCCTGCTATGAGCATGATGTAGGACAGCTGTCGGAACTGTTCAAAATCGATGCCATAGAGGATTCCGAGGAGCGGTATTCCGATCCAGGCCATAATCCCAATGGATATGAGCGTGACCACCACGATTAGAACGACCATCGCAATGATAATCAAGTCGAACTTCTTACGCCTGGTTTCATCCGCCCATAGGTTTGCCATGCGCACCAGGAGTGGCTTGTACACCAATTGGATGATGATCAAGATCATCTGCGCCGGGAAGTACAGCGCATTGAAATACAGCTGATTGTCGTAAGAGAGATTTCCCTCCATCAGGAACTTCGGAAGATTGTCAATGAATGCGTACAGGAACAGAGCCAAGAACACAGGCGCGCATTCTTGGAACAGGAACTTCACGCTGCGCAGCGATAGAGACGTCGAACGTGGTGTCTCGAGCAGAGTCAACGGGAACGTCACAGCGACAAACGAGATAAGTCCTGCAATAGCCATGCCGACACTGCCTACCCGCTGATCTACCTAGTCAACGAAGCCGTGCGGGGAGGCTCGCACCCCA
>CAYOBD010000388.1:0-1950 GCA_964402005.1 uncultured Eggerthellaceae bacterium | reverse complement strand
AGGCAAGCGTTCCGTTGCAGACAAGTGTTCCGTTGTCGAGAATACGGTGCAGGCGCGGGCCCGCTGCCGCAAATTCGGTCCACGGGCTGGACGAAAACTTCGGCAACAGGCTCCGAGGAGGGCTTCGCGGCGCCGTTTCGAACCCGTTGCCGCAATTTCGGTCCGGCTGGGAACCTGCTGCCGCAAATTCGGTCCACGGGCTGGACGAAAACTTCGGCAACAGGCGCGTTGCCGGTGTCGCGACGCTTCAAGCGAAACATGGGATACCCGCCCAGTGGTGGGTGTGCTTGCTCGCGGGCGGACGATCGCTATTTCCTCTTCCGACGCTTGCGGCGGCCGAAGACGACGAGCAGGATGGCGCCGAGCACGAGCATCGACATCAGGAAGATGAAAAACCCTTGCGGGCTGCCCATGCCCAAAAGGATGCCGCCGACGAACGGGCCGAGTGCGCCGCCCAGATCAAGGCCCGTGTAATACGTGTTGGTGGCACGTCCCAGAAACGCGGGGTCGACACCGCGCACAGCTTCGGCTTGGGTAATGGAAAGCGCCGAGGACTGCCCGATGCCCATGAGCGCGCCGCAGATCACGATGGCGAGCGGGCCTCCGCCGAATGCGATTGCAGCCATGCCGGCGGTGCCAATGGCGAGCAGCGGCAAGCCAACTTTGACCGGGCCGAGGCTGTCGGTGAGCCTGCCGGCGAAAGGCCGTGCTACCAAGGCGAAGCCCGCATATGCCAGGAAATAGGCCGCTGCGTTTTCCACGATGCCCTGTTCGCCCAAAGTGAGCAGCAGCCCCGACATGGCAGCATGCGAGCAGCAGCAGAACAGCGCGATCATCGTGATGGGCAGGGCGGGGACGTAGAATGCCTGTTTGAACAGGTGGACCAGCCCCGATTCGCCCTCCTTGCGATTCGTTGTCTTCTTCGCTGCGCCCTTGGCGCCAGCCGGTGCTCGGAATGCGATGGCCATCACACATGCGATGGCGGTGAGGATGCCGCCTGCCAAGAAGCATGACGAATAGCCCCATTGCGCTGCAACGGCAGCTGTGAGGGACGGACCGAGCGCCATGGCGACACTCTGGATAACGCCCGACCAGCCCATGGCCGTTCCCATGCGGTTCTGGGGTACGCAGAGCGCTATCAACGCGACCGACCCGATCGACTGGAATGCGTATGCGACACCTTGGATGATGCAGCAGGCAGCGAGGACGGGCACGAATCCCGCCAGTGAGCAGCCGAAACCGGCTGTTGCAAACGATGCGGCGGCGGCAACCAGGCTCACTTTCTTGCTTATGCGATCCGACAGGAATCCGCTGATGGGGCGCATGAGCGTGGCAACGGCGAATGCGATGCCCGCAACAAGGCCGGCGGTAGCAAGCGACGCCCCCATCGACAGGGCGTAGTTCGACACGACCGGGCGCATCATGAAATTCCCGAACGAGATGAATATGCTCATGAACAGGAGGTAGACGAACTTCCCGTTCCATACTTTCGTCGGCTCTTGCGCAGCCGTTGTGCTCTTGCTTTCCGTCATTGATGCTTGCCGAAGGTTTCTCGATGCGTTTTCTCTTACGTCATTATAGTCATCGTCTCGGTATCCGCTCATCGATGGTCGTCTTAGACAGCGGATATCTACAGAAGGACGTGGGTTGCCCGTCGTGTGGTTGGGTCGCATGTGAAGAGCGCGGGTTGCACGCCATGGGGCCGCCCCCGCATCGCCGCGGGTTGCACGCCATGGGGCCGCTCCCGCATCGCCGCGGGTTGCACGTCATCGCGCGTCAGCCTCTTTTGCCCGATACGCAGTGCTATCCTTCTTAAGAAGGCGAACGGTAGGGAAGAATCGATGGGGAACCAGAAGGAAACGATGGAAACCGGGCGGATGGAAGAGCCGCAGCGTGTATGGAATCGCAAGTACGTGACGCTGCTCATCGTCAATCTGCTGATCATGCTCG
>CAYOBD010000387.1:0-1958 GCA_964402005.1 uncultured Eggerthellaceae bacterium | reverse complement strand
GCAGAGATACTTCTCATTGCCGTCCATGGACATGCTGAACACACCGCTTATCGGGGCAACGCTTGTAGCCTGCAGCATGTCATATCCCTTCAGCTTGTCGAGATAGTCCTGATATTTGCCTTTGACCTTGTGTTCCTTTTCCTTGTCTGTAGCCGTGTCATCGATTGACTCAATCTTGGTTCCTTTTTTGACTACGGTGCCATCCTCCATGTTGTAATGGATGACGCCTGTCTTGCTGGCGACGCATATGGCCTCGTCCTTTATGATGTAACCCTCCGCTGAGCACGAGACCTCCAGCGTGCCGTTTTCGAGAACCTGAGTAGTCTCGAATTTATCGGACATCTTAGGCATCTGGAAAACAACAATATATAGTGCAACGAGTACCGCCAGATAAAGAAGCAGTATTCGCCTTGTTTTCTTTGTTATTCTTATTCTCATCAATTCATTTTACAGCAAAAGCAGGCCTATTGCAATGTACTACATATAGTTACACGCAGTTTTCAGTCTTTGCCCTGTCCGGCTTCGACTCTGTCGATGACCTGACGCTCCGCTTTGCCGTATTTCTTCGTTCCGTCTTCGTTTCTGTCATTCCTGTGGGAGATGAATTCCGTGTAAAGATCCGGCCTTCTCTCCTTCGTTAGCTCAAGCGACTTCTCGAGTTTCCAGAGCGCTATCTTCTGGTGGTTGCCGCTCGTCAGCACTTCGGGAACATCCATGCCCCTGTACTCTCTCGGCTGTGTGTACTGCGGGTGCTCCAGAAGACCCGAATACACCGACTCGTTCAGGGCTGAATCTTCGTTTCCCAGAACCCCCGGAATAAGTCTGGCCACGCTGTCGATGAGCACCATGGCAGGAAGCTCTCCTCCTGTGAGCACGTAGTCTCCGATGGAAATCTCCTCGACATCCCAGTAGTCCAGGACTCTCTGATCCACTCCTTCGTAGTGTCCGCAGAGTATTACAAAGCTTTCCATCTCGGCCAGCTCCCTGATCTTCTCCTCGTCGAGGATCTTTCCTCTAGGGGACATGTAGATGATCTTTTTTGCCTTTGCATCGACGTGTTCCAGGGCGCCAAAAATAGGATCGGCCATCATGACCATGCCGCCGCCTCCGCCGAAGGGATAGTCGTCGGCCTTGTTGTGCTTGTCATTCGAAAAGTCACGGATGTCCGTGAGCCTTATGTCCAGTATTCCCTTTTCAGCCGCTCTGCCCAAAATGCTCTCCTCCGTTACGGGTCTGAACATTTCAGGGAACAGAGTCAGAACGTCGATTTTCATCTTCAGTATCCTTCTTTGGTCAGTTTGATCACTGACCGCTGCAACCCGCGGTCAGTCCAGCATGCCTTCGATCAGGTGCAGGGTGACTCTGCGGGCGGGAAGATCAATGTCGAGGACGAACTCAGGCACCTTTGGTATGAGCACCTGCTTTCCCTCGTCCGTCTTCACTTCAAAAATATCCTGGGCGGTGTTCTGAATGACATCCGTCACCTCGCCCAGGCGGCTGCCGTCCTCAAGTACGGCTTCCATTCCAATGAGGTCCCTGATGTAGTACTCCCCTTCCGGGAGCTCAGGCAGATCGTCCTCTGTTACAAAGAGCTCGCTTCCGCGCGCCTTCTCCGCCGCGTTTCTGTCGTCGATTCCCTCAAGACCCAAAATCACCATGTTCTTCTGGGTGCGTACGCTTCTTACGCGCATGAGAACATCGTCCACATAGATGGACTCCGTATCTTCATATATGTCAGGTCTGTCAGAGTAGTTGTAGACCTTTACTTCGCCCTTGAGGCCGACTGCGCTTACGATCTTTCCAATCAGTATTTTTTCCATGTCAGTTTCAATGTCATTATTTGTTCCATGACATTATCACGGGGCATGTCGGCCAACAGCCTCATGCCCCTGTATGACCGTCTCGATTGAACTATTTCAACAACTACCTTTGCGTTTGCCTTAGTTGCGGCTGCTTTG
>CAYOBD010000386.1:0-1958 GCA_964402005.1 uncultured Eggerthellaceae bacterium | reverse complement strand
CAAGCAGGTAGCACGTGAGGTAGAACGCAATCTCGGCACGTGCAAATCCGAGATCCTCGCATACGGGCACGAAGAACACGCCCGCTGCGTCCAAGATGGCTCCCAAGCCACCGGCCTGCATGAAGCAGACGCCGATCAAAATGATGATGGCTCGGCGATTTGACGCCTTTGCAATATCACTCATTTCCAAAACCCCTATCTATCGGGCGATGCGCTATTGCGCATCCTACATAGATTTCCCTCTATCGAGGGATGATTGTTATTTATAGAAGGGTTGGGGATCCCTTCGGTGGCGGTTTTAAGTGGTTGGGGTGGCCGCTTGATGCGGCCCCCCAACCAGGTAGTGCAGGTAGTACTAGTTTGCGAGCTAGTGACGCGTAGCGTCGGGCTCACCCTCCAGCGTCCACTTATCCTTGAACTTCTTGGCAGAGCCAACAGCAACGAACGTGCAGATCAGGATGACGGCTGCAAATGCGATGCCGCAGACATACGCATTGGTGAAGCTGCCGGTCACGTTGGCGACAACGGCCACGAACGTAGCACCAAGGCCACCGAGGATGGCGATAGGCGTGTTCATCCAGGAGTAGATCTGACCATAGCAACGATCGCCGAAGGCGGTACGGGTCATCAGCGGCAGGCCGACGGACATCTCGGCGTCTGCGATGCCGATGCCGAAGCCGGCGACGAGCATCATAGCGGTCGGAGCAGCCTCGGGGCTCGTGCACCCGGGCAGGAAGATGAACATGCAAGCAAAGCCGATGGCGTTGATGACGATGAGGATCAGCATACCCATGCGGATGCCCAGCTTGTCAGCCAGGAAGCCAAGCAGGATCTTGCCGAGGACATTGCCGACAGCGCCGGCGGACACCATCGTGGCGCCCAGCATTGCCATGTCCGGACCACCGATGGACTGAACAGCCGTCGGCATCAGGGACTTGTAGCCGCCGCCCAGGGAGATCAGGCCAGCAGCGATGAGGATCATCCAGAAGGAGATGGTGCCGATGGCGAATTTGCCGTTGACGCCAGACTTCTTAGCCTTAGCGCTTTCAACTTCCTTCTCGATGCCCCACGGCTTCAGGCCCACGTCCTCAGGACGGGTGCGGAAGAAGAAGAATGCCGGGATGAGAATCAGAACGGCAGCGATGCAAGCCTCAATCGTCCAAGCCGTCTTGTAGCCAAGATTGGCGATGAAGCCAGCGAACACGGGCGACCACACGAACGTGCCGATGCCGGTGAAGGCGGAGGCGATGCCCAGGAACTTACCAGCCTGCGAAGGGGCAAACCAGTTGTTGATCAGGAACGACGGACCGACCAGGAAGATGGCAGGACCGGCGATGCCCCACATAGCACCAGAAATGTAGATCTGCCACGGCGTGCTCCAGATGTTGAACAGCAAGCACGCAACGACGAGCAACAGGCCGCAAGCGCCGAACAGTATGCGTGCGTCGACCTTGTCGAACAGCTTGCCGACGAAGAGCAGGCAGACAAGCATGACGTACGAATACACGGTCATCAGCAGCGTAACCGGTGCGACGTCGAGACCGCCATCAGGCGTGGTCAGACCAAACTCCATAGCCATGACCGGGAAGTAGTTGCCCACTACGTTCAGGATCAGGCCCATGCCGCCAGCCATCATCATGCACACGCCGATGAAGACCAGCCATGCGCGGTGGAAACCACCTTGCTTAGTTTCAGCCATTTTTTCACCTTTCTTTCTCGTGGCTTACAGGGACTGTGAAGCGATTCGGTTTTGTTTAAATCCCCCCTTCCGATGCAAATAGGCTACTTATCCCCTTGTCGTTGCCAGAGTCCCCTACTCAAGCAACACTAAACTATCGCTCCACCACAATTTCTTCATGAGCTATCATACCCTATCTTGCGTTTTTTTGTTACCAAAACGTAAGACTATTGGTATTAGACTCATTCAGACGAACTTTGACCTGGGGTTTCGGTGGCCC
>CAYOBD010000385.1:0-1965 GCA_964402005.1 uncultured Eggerthellaceae bacterium | reverse complement strand
GATCTCGATCGTCACGAACATGCAGGAGTACGAGACGGGCATCTCGCTTGCCTACGGCGTGCTGGTGATCGCCGTGTGCTACATCGTGCTGGCAGTCGTGTTCAAGCTGGACAAGAACCGCTTCGTATAGCCAGCGGATGCATCTACGCCGAATAGAGCAAAACGGGAAGATTCCCCTTTGCGAATCATCGGGGAGTCTCCCCAATGATTCATTTGGGAAGATTCCCCTTTGTGAATCATTGGGGAGTCTCCCCAATGATTCACTTTGCTACAGCAGCACTTCCTCGGGGATGTCGATCACGATGCAATCCACGATCTCGCCCGCGTGGTACTCGCCCGTACCCTCGGGCAGGATCACGAAGCAATTGGCACGCTGAATCGGCCCGAACAAACCCGAGCTCTGATTCGTGGCCGTCGCAGCCTCGTAGAAGCCGTCTTCGCCGCGCGTCAGCGTGCCGCGGAAGAAGAACCGACGCGGATCCTTCTTGCTGATGTCGCGCATCAGGCGCGCCTTCACGATCGTGCGATCGTGGTGCGTATAACCCTGCATCTTGCGCAGCGCCGGACGGATGATCATCTCGAAGCCAAGATAGGCTGCCGCCGGATTGCCGGGCAGCCCCATGACAGGCGTGCCGTTGACGATACCGAACGTCTGCGCTTTTCCCGGACGCATGTTGACCTGCGTCATCAGCAGTTCGCCAGCATCTTCGACCACCTGCTTGATGAAATCGTAATCGCCATCGGCCGCACCGCCGCTTGTCACGATGAAGTCGAAATCCTCAGTGCAGGACAGCACCGCATCGCGCAGCGCGTCGAACTCGTCGACCACGATGCCGCGCACTTCGGGAATCGCACCCGCATCGAGCGCGCATGCCGCGAGCGCATAGCTGTTGGAGTTGCGGATCTTGCCCTGCGTGGGCACCGCCGGCGGCTCGACGAGCTCGGAGCCCGTCGCGATGATCGCGATGCGCGGCGCACGATACGTGGGCACTTCCATAATGCCGCAGCTCGCCAAAAAACCGACGCCGGCAGAGTGGATGACCTCGCCCGCATGCACGATGACCTCGCCGGCACGCGCCTCCTCACCCGCATTGCGCACGTTACGCGCAAGCTCCTCGGGGGCGCTGAACGACACGCGGCTGCCAGTCTTGCCGTCGCCCGAGACGACGTCGACGATTTCGTATTTCACAACCGTATCGGCATCGGCGGGCAGTGCAGCACCCGTCATGATGCGCACGCATTGCCCCTCGCCGATCGTGCCGTCGAAATACCCGCCCGCTGGGATCTCGGCAATCACATCGAGCTCGACCGGATTCTCGGGCGTCGCGTCCGCGATCTGCGCGGCACGCAGACCGAAGCCGTCCATCGCGCTATTCGCGAACGGCGCGATATCGATATCGCTCGCCAGATCGGCCGCTGCGACACGTCCCACCACGTCCAGCACGCCCACCGTCTCGGTATCCAGCAGATGAACCTGCGATAACACGAGTTCGCGCGCCTCTTCAAGCGAAACCATTTCCATGATTGCACCATTCTCTCTCAAAGTGATTAATTAACCCAAGTATGATACCGCACTTGCATGGGTCATCGGGGCAAAATGAATGGGTCAACAGGGTCTGACCCCGTTGACCCATCCCCCGCTTACCGACATGCGGCGAAACTTACAGATCCACCCAGATGACAGCACTCGTGAGGTCGCCCATCGGCTGGCTGATTATCGGCTTGGGACCAAGCCGCGCGAACACGCCGCCGAACTTGCCGTTGAAGCTATAGAGGCCGGGCATGTTGTTGTAGGCGACCGTCTCACGCGGGATGTCGGCGTCGTCGGCGATGAGCAGATCATTGCAGATGGGCAGCAGGTCCGTCTTGTACGGCGTGAGGTAGGTCTGCACGAGGAAGGGCGCGCCGGCGCGACCGTTGGCGAAGCGCTCGATGATAGCCTCCCAGTCCTCCTGCGTCTGCATC
>CAYOBD010000384.1:0-1969 GCA_964402005.1 uncultured Eggerthellaceae bacterium | reverse complement strand
TATCGACGCGCGCCTCCAAATCGCCTTCGGTGATGCGACTCAGCACGCAGTTCGTGTCGTCGATGCGGCGCACGACCACACGGCTGAGCAGCAAGAAGACCATCGCATACACCGCAGCCAGCAACAATATCGCCGAGAGCGTCGTCCACCCCATGAGGCTGCCACGACCTGACAACACCATGCCAGCCGTCTTCATCACCACAACCGTGTACAGGGATGTCTGCTTGGCGCAGAGGTAGACGATTTCGCTGTGAATGGCATCTCGGCTCGCTGAAACTTCCTTGATCGTCTCGCCATGAGTGTCGTCGAAAACCACGCGGTGCACTCTGCCGTCCGAAATGCTTGCCGCAATAGCATCAAGGACATCGTCATCGACGTAGTTGCTCAGCCACTGCTCCTTCGGGAAATTCTCGTTATCCGACAACTCTATGAAGTAATCGTTATCGCGTAATACCAGCGTGCCATCTTCTCCGTAACCAGCGGATGTCGTCACGAGGATGGTGCCATCGGATTCTTTCTCATATCCATCGAGCAGCGCGTCGATTGACATGAGCTTACGCAAATTGCTCAGGTTTTCCTCGTCCAAGCTTCCTAAATCGATGCCTTTCGACTCCATGAAACTGATGAGCGAATCGGCACGCACGTCAGACTCGGCAAGCTGCCTGCACAGGTAATCCGCTTCGCCAGTCAGACGTTCTTCCGCGTCGACGATCTTGCCATGGGTAATGGCGACAAAGCTGGCGCCCGCCGTGATCATGAACACGATAAGCACCACAACCGAGAGTCGCGCGGCGAACATGCCCCGCAAGCTGATTTCTCCCCTGATTTGCATCGCCCTTCGGGACAAGACGTCGGCAAGAATGCAGAACACGGCCATGAGCACGGCGTCGATCACCATTTCCACGTCGATTCTGCCAAGGCGGAGCGCCATGATCGTGGCGTTCGACTCCGCAGCGTTCAAGACGCTCGATTGGTCGAGCCCGACGGTCTCGACAGCCGTCATCACGACCGTCTGCAAAATCACGTTCACCGTGAAGCCCAGGCTGTAGAGGAGCGACACGATGACGCATACGATGATGATGTAAATGGCGCGCTTCACGCGCCCCGGGTCGTGACGCAGGACGAACGCGAACAGAAAGCCCCAGAAGGAAGCCGCACACGGTCAGCATGACGGCGGACGTCAGCGGCGTGACAAACGTCAGCTCGTAGTAGTCGAGCGGCATCGCCGAAGCATGCCAGCAGAGCACTGCGCCTGCAAACAAGCCGATGCACGTTCCGATCAGCGTGCCAAGCAACAGCGCGCCCACGGCGATGGGCAACAGCAGCACGACGGCATACGCCATTGCCCCACCAGGGAGCGGGACCGCCGCGAAACCCAGCTGCGTGAACGTGAGCGCTGCGCACATAAGCGCCAAAACCACCGCGGTCACGAGCCGCTCGGCGCGGGTCGCGTCGCGCATTACGCCATGCGAACGAAAGACGGGCAGCTTTACCCTGCCTTTTTTGTCCCTAGCCGGTTCCTTTGACTTGTCCTTCGCCATAAAAGAGCCTATCCCGCTCAGCTAGCCCCCGCAGTAGCACCCTGTGCGTTCAGCATGCGCGCCTCGGCCAACTTGGCTAGCAACTGCTGGTACGCATCGGGGAATTGCTCGAGGCCCAAGTCGGCCGTCAGCATCACAGCCACGTCTTGGCGCAACTGCGCGACATCGGCTTTCAGCTCGGCTTTGTCGAGCCGCTCGGTAGCATCAATTGCCTTGTCAAGATTGTTGATGGCCTCGTCAAGCTCTGCAAGCGCCGTGGCAACCGAACGCACCTCGTTTTCTACTTGCACTAATTCAGGATTTTCCTTGTTTTCGGGCAGGTTGGCGTCATCGACGCCGGGCGGATTAATCAGGTACAGCGACCAGATGATGGCGCCAAACACGGCAATGACCACGAACGCGATGTTCATGATGTCTTGCGGCACGCG
>CAYOBD010000383.1:0-1984 GCA_964402005.1 uncultured Eggerthellaceae bacterium | reverse complement strand
CTTTGTTTGTATATAATGGCAAATGTCATTAGTTTCATGTTCTCGCATAGGAGCCAATGGCGAGGAGGGCCCGGCAGGTTTCGCGTCTGGCGGGCAAATAATTGTTCAAAGGAGGACAAAGATGTGCTTTAGACCATCAGACGCAGGTGGCGGCGGCCCCATGAAGTGCCCTGAGTGCGGTAAGCCTATTCAGATGATGGCGGGCATCAAGCTCGAGGCTTGCCCGTTCTGCAAGTGCGACTTCAGGCCGTATCTCAACGGCGAGAAGCCGATTCCCGGTGCTGCTGGCGCTCCTGGCGCTCCTGCGGCTCCCGGTGCTCCCGGTGCCCCGAAGGCCCCCGGCGCTCCCAGCGCCCCGAAGGCTCCTGGCGCGTAAGGTTCGGCCGTACTTCGAGCGCTCGGCATCTATCGTAGGGGAAGATGTCGTGCGTTGCCGGAGAGCATGCTTACAGCTTCCCGCGTAGGGGCGGTGTAGCAGGGCGGCAATCTGACGGCGCGAGCGCGAAGGACAAATGAATCGCACGGGATATCGTGTAGACACAACAAGGCGCGGCCCTAACGGGTCGTGCCTTTGTTCTTCCTGAAGGTGTGCGGTTGGTTTGGGCGGTTAACGTTCTGCTGTTCTAATGCGCCCCTCAAAGAGCATATAAGGTATGATGTAATGCGCATAAATCAGGCAACCTAGAGGTGGACAATGGCGCGAGACATTTCAGAGTTCGAGTTCGACCCGGCGGTGCTAGAAGGGTTCACGCTTCAAGAGCTCAAGTGTGATGCCTGCAGCGGCTATGGGAACTGCGGATATCGTATGTACAAGATCAAAGACGGCAAGCCGGTGCTCATTTGCCAGCAGAAGAAGAAAAAGCTCAAGGCCAAGCGTGATCTCGAAAGCGCAGGCGGAGCGAACGGGCAATAAGGAAGGGATAACATGATTAAAGAAGGATCGACGGTACGTCTCACCTACACGGGAACCCTCAGCGATGGAACGGTTTTCGGCTATGCGAAGCCAGAAGCTCCCATGGAGTTTCAAACAGGCATGGATATGACGATCGACGGGTTCGAGCGCGAGGTTTCGCAGATGGAGGTCGGCGAGAAGAAAACGTTCACGTTGGGAATCTACGACGCCTATGGCGAGTACCTCGACCACCTCACCGAGGCGGTGCCCGTCGAATACGTGCCGCTGAAGAACGTTGAGGTCGGCATGCGCGTTTTCATGACCGCCGATGACGGAAGCAAGATGCCGGTTACTATCAAGGACATCACTTCCAAGGAAATCATTTTCGACATGAACCATCCCCTTGCGGGCAAGGAGCTCACGTTCGAGGTGGAAATCCTGTCGGTCGAGGAACCGCCCGAGGGTTGGCGCCGCAAGCCCGAAATCGCCCCGATGAGTCCGCAGGATTACGGCATTTCGATGTTCTAATGAGATTGCATTAATCATTTTTTTAAGATTGCGTCAATCATCTTTACGGGAATACCGCTAGCATCTGACTATGCCCCCGAACTAGAGAGCTGGTTCGGGGGCATAGTCTTATTCCGAATACGATTAGTGATTATCTCATTCTTGGAATAATACAATTAGGTTTCGTTTCGCGTCATACCATTTTGATGAGTAATCCCAGTTAAATAATTATTTTCAGTTACTAATAATGTCCTGAAAATAGATAGAGATTGAAGCATAAGCTTATGTCCACTACTCGGTATCGCTGCTATAATCATCCTGTTGGTATGAGTGCGCGCCGTTGTCCCTACACCTTCGGCAACCACGAATGCCGGCAATCGTATCAATGGGGACGAAGGAATATCGAAGGTTCTCAGAGCGTTTTCATCATGCAATAACTTCAAGGCAAACAGATGGTTTCCCCCTAAGACCATCATGTGCTTAGAAGTGGCAGGGTGTGACGGTTTGGCAGCTGGCTGATATTTCGGAGCTCTCCAAAGGTAAACCGAGAAAAGGAGTAACAGTATGGCTTATTCCAAGGAGTGG
>CAYOBD010000382.1:397-1996 GCA_964402005.1 uncultured Eggerthellaceae bacterium | reverse complement strand
GGACTGTGTCAGGGGGACGGTTCTCTTGACACAACTCGTTATCTGGCTCTGGCCGTTCTCGTCCCGTTTTTCCTGACGTGCTTGCCGGCCTCCTGTGTCAAGAGAAACGTCCCCCTGACACAGGCGCGTCGGTGTCGCCGGTAACGAACACCCTAGCCGGCCTCCCGCTCGGCCTGAGCCATGTACATCGCCGTTCCTTACCAGAGCTCGCCTACGAGATTCGGCTCACGACAGCGCCATCGACCCCGTAGGCGGAGCAGAACCGGTCGTTGATCGCGAGCAGGTCTTCGGGCAGCCTCGCCCGCACCTCCTCCTCTATGTCGGCCGGAACCCCGTAGCGGGCGTGGGCGATCGCGCCGGCCATGGCGGCGATGGTGTCGGAATCTCCCCCGATCGATACCGCGAGCCGGATTGCGTCCTCGAAGCCATCGCCCTCGAGGAACGCCTCTATCGCCTGGGGCACGCTCCCCTGGCAGCTGACGTCGAACACGTAGCCGGGCCGGATCTCGTCGAGCGTGAAGCCGAGGTCGTAGCCGTGGCGGCCGCAGGCGTACTCGCGGATCTCGTCGTCGCTCCTCCCCGTGTGCGCCAGGAACGCGCAGCCGGCGATCGCCTGGGCGCCCTTGACGCCCTCCGGGTGGTTGTGGGTCACCTTCGCGGTCTCGGCAGCGACGTACTCCACGAGCTCCAGTGTGTCGAACGCCCACGCCACCGGGCTCACGCGCATACCCGAGCCGTTGCCCCAGCTGTTGTACGGCCTCGGGTGGGCCAAATCGCTCCCCAGCCAGCTCGCAAAGCGCCCGCCGTAGCCGGCGTTCGGGTAGGCCCGCCCCAGCTCGCGCATCGACTCGACGAGCGCGTACGATATCGGCTGCAGGTCGTCCCTCGATTTCAGGAGCGCGTCGGCGACCGCCAGGGTCATCACGGTGTCGTCGGTGAACTCGGTCCATTCGCTGAACAGCGGGAACTCCGTCGTCTTCACGTTCGAGAACTCGTACACGCTGCCTATCACGTCGCCCACGCAAGCGCCCAAGATAGCCATGTCATACCTCCACTTCAATCTGCCACGGTCAAACTATTCTTCGATAATACTAGCTGGCATCGCGAACACGGACGAGCGGAGCTAACCGACGCTCGCAAGCTCCTCGACCACCAACCCGAGACTCTCGTCGTCTTTCACAAGCATCTTGTGGTTCGAGTTGCCCGAATTGCGGGTTAGGTCAGCATCGTTTCCTGCGCGCCGCCGATCTCGAACGCCGTGCAGCCAGCGCCGTAGCCGCGAGAGCGCTTGCCGGGCCTGTACGTCACCTGCGTCGGGCCAGCCGCCATGCGGAAGGCCGAGCAGACCACGAGGCGCTCGCCGGGCTCCACAGCCACGCTCGTGAACTGGCAGAACGCCCCGCCATCACCACGCGAGAGAGTCTGGTCCAGGGGCTCCACGGCCTTGCCGTCGGCTCCGATGGCCGCGAACTGGCTCTTGCGCAGGACAACTTTGTCGTCGCCGACGTTCTGAAGCTCCAGGGCAACCACCACCGTAGGCTCGCCGCCCTCCCCCCTCCCGGGCTTCACGAACGACCCTGGGCATCTGACATGGAGGCC
>CAYOBD010000382.1:0-387 GCA_964402005.1 uncultured Eggerthellaceae bacterium | reverse complement strand
ATCTGCGGTGATCGCGGTGGACCCGGCTGGGACGCTGTCAGCTGCGGGGGCGAGCGGGGCCCCATTCCCGGACCCGCCGGCGAACTGCGCCACGAGCGAGTCGGCCGCCTCCATCGCCATGCAAATCGCGCCGCCGCCGACGTAGCCGCCGACCATGCTAACCACGAACACCACCGCGAAGAACGCGGTCATCGATTGCACGAACCGCAGTTCACGGCCCCGTTTCGGCCCATCGCTCCCGCCGTCATCGATGACCTCGGCCTCGAGGTACTCCCCGTCGGCGGAGAGCGCGTCGAGCCTCATGTCTTTCGTCTTTCCCATGACGCAACACCTACCCCTCGTCGATCTTAAGCGTGGCAAGGTTCAGGCGGCCCTTGGCGGTGCGGC
>CAYOBD010000381.1:0-2010 GCA_964402005.1 uncultured Eggerthellaceae bacterium | reverse complement strand
GCCATCGCGCACATCAACCGCTATTCGACGCATCACTCCGAGGCCATCGTGGCCGAAGACGAGGCGGCATGCACCAAGTTCGCGGCCATGATAGATGCGGCGGCGGTGTACTTGAACGCATCGACGGCCTTCACGGATGGCGGTCAGTTCGGCCTGGGTGCCGAAATCGGCATCTCCACGCAGAAGCTGCATGTGCGCGGGCCCTTCGCCTTGGAGGCGTTGACCTCGTACAAGTACGTCGTCGCCGGCAACGGCCAGGTGCGTGCGTAATGGCGGTCATCAGCGAGCGTTTCGACGATCTGGGGGCGGATGGCGCGCCCGCCAAGCTGGGCATCATGGGCGGCACGTTCGATCCCATCCACAACGGCCATCTGCAGATGGCCGATGAGGTGCGCACGGAAATCGGGCTGGATGCAGTGCTGTTCATCCCGAATTGGGTCCCCGTGTTCAAGCGCGACCAGGCTATCACGGACGGTCATCTGCGCCTCGAGATGTGCCGGCGCGCCGTGTCCTGCAATTCGGCCTTCGATGTGAGCGCCATCGAGATCGAGCGCGAAGGCGACACGTACACGATCGATACGATCAGGCAGCTGCGCGCCCATTATCCCGAGAATGTCGAGCTGTATCTGATCGCAGGATCCGATTCTGCGGCGTCGATGGGACAGTGGAAGTCGCACAAGGAGCTTGCGCAGCTGGTGCATGTTGCGGTAGCGGAACGGCCGGGAAATCCGTTCGACGATGCGCGCCGTCAGGCTGTGCTATCTGCAGCGCCGTTCGACCTGCATGTGGTAGAGGTGACGAAGCTGGCGATATCCTCAAGCGACGTGCGTGCGCGTTTTGCGGAGGACCGTCCGGTGCGCTACCTCGTCCCGCCGGCCGTCTGGAAATTCGTGCGCGAGTACGGCCTGTACGGCGTGGCGCCAGTGACACCGGTTGCCGCCGATGCCCAAGATGCCGCTGCTATCCGAGAAGCCGCTGCGACCCCTGATGTCGCTGCGATTCAAGACGCAGCTGCAAACCAGGACGCAGCCGACCCGCTTTCCGACGAGTTCTTCGAGGCTCGTCGCGCCGAGTTGCGCGAACGCGTGGGCAAGAAGCGCTTCAAGCACATAATGGGCGTCGTCGAAACCTGCGAGAGCCTGGCGCGGCGCTACGGCGTGGACGAGCGCAAGGCGCGCTTGGCGGGCCTTCTCCACGACTGGGACAAGGACCTCGACGATGAGGGCGCCCGTGCGCGCGTGCGCGAGCTGGGCATGGAGGATACGGTCGACCCCTTCGTGGTGGAGCATATGCCGCGTGTGCTGCATAGCTTCACCGCCGCTGTGGCTCTCGGACGTGATTTCCCCCAGATACCGGCGGATGTGCTTCAGGCAATCGACCGGCACACCGTGGGTGCGACGGACATGGAGCCGCTCGACATGGTCCTCTACATCGCCGATGCCCTTGAGCCGAATCGGCAGTTCGGCCGCATCGACGAGCTGCGCGAAGCGGCGAAGAAGGCCTCGCTGGAGGATCTGTACTTCAAAACATACGAGTATTGGGTGCTTTTGCTACTCGAGCGCGGAAAGACGCTCCATCCTGATACGATACGCATTTGGAATTCGAACATTCTGCGCAAGCAGGCTGAAAGGGAAGCATAATGGCAGAAACCGAACAGACCATAACCGCGCGCGAGATGGCGATTGTCGCCGCGCGCGCCGCGGACGAGAAGAAGGCGACCGACATACTGGTGCAGGAGGTCGGCGCGCTGATCAGCGTGACCGAGTATTTCGTGATCGCCACGGCGTCGAACAACCGCCAGGTGCGCGCCATCATCGACGAGATCGAAGATGCCATCCGCAAAGCGGCGCACATCCATCCGCTGCATCGCGAGATGACGCGCGACGGCTCGTGGGAGCTGCTCGATTACGGCAGCATTGTCGTCCACGTATTCCAGCCCGAAACGCGCGAGTTCTATCGCCTGGAGGCGCTGTGGAACGATGCGCCCATCATGGACCTTGCTGCTGAGGC
>CAYOBD010000380.1:0-2022 GCA_964402005.1 uncultured Eggerthellaceae bacterium | reverse complement strand
GGATCGAAGGGGTGGGCGCGCGCGAGCGCCATGGCATTCCCTCCGCCAATCCGATAAGTGTAATTATCGTCGTTTCAGATATTCCAGGTGTCCGCGATGCGGTACATGCGAGACTGACGCATTGCCCTAAAATGCATACCGTCAAGAAAGGAGACAGCGCAACCGGCAACGTCATTCTTAAGCCATATTGATTAAGGCCGAAGGCTAGAAGCAGTCCGATCTAACTCACAACTCATGTATGATGCCATTTGCATTACAGACAATCACGGTTTCTTCCAAGGGATTCTGATTCTTTACCACGAATGAAACCCAAGAGCTTTCAATTGCGCGTATCACAAGGTCAATAATTGCATCGTACATAGATGCTAGAATGCTCAAAAAAGCCAACCGCTCTGATTACGCCGGTTGCAGTTGCGGCCCCACAACTCATAAACGAGATTCCACGATTAGGAACGCCGATGCGAGATTTCTACAAATTCTTGGATGACCTGCTATGGATGTTGCCGATGATCATAGCTCCTGCAATAGCGATTATCGTGTCATTGTTTTTCGATAGTTGGCAATACAAGGTTCTCATCATTTTTGGACTTGGAGCCGTGCTGATTGTCGCGTTTTTGTTCGTTGCGCGAATGTTGCACGGGGTATTGGAAGCGAGAGAACGCGAGGAATTCGATCGAGAAATACACGCGTATTTCCACGACAAAGAATAACCCACATAATTTCAATTACCAATCTGTTTTGGCCAGCAACAAACCGGATGCTGTTAATAGTTTTCCCTCTTTCTCTTTTCCTAAACTCACTAAGATTGTTATTCCGCCCATCCACATTGGCATATCTGCTTCTCGTTACGCTATGTCATCTCTTCGTTCAGCTGTATCTTCGACTGCATCTTGCTTGCTGTCATCAGTTAAGGCCACCTGCTTCCAGACTTCCGTCGTAATGCAGTACTGAGCGACGTGACCGAAACTCGAGCGATCAAACGAACGCTTTCCCTTGGAGTTCTTACGGATAACGGGAACGATGATTTTTCGCTCGCGCAGTTCTCTCATGCCTCGGGCCACTTGAGCTGCCGTAAGGCCCGTCCGCTCCGCAATCTCCTCGGCAGAGATTCTGCCAAGCTTGCCGTCGCCATACACTTTGCGGCACAGGGCTACCATCACGGCCCACCCGTTCCTGCCGACCTTCCGCTGGACGAGCGCGGTCGTGATCCCGTCCTGGACGGTCGAGTACGCCAGGCTCGGGTACCTCGCGAAGCTCCTGCCATCCTGCCTTAGTCTGCTTGGATCGACTGGCATGCCCGGGCCTGCTCGTCGAACTTGCGTTGGATGAACTCCTCGCATGCCGCCGTGCTGGTCCGCCAGGTGCGGCGCATCCGGAAGGCCTTGAGGTCGCCTTCCGTGGCCATCCTCAGCACCGTCGGGTATGACGAGCCGAGGATCTCGGCGGCCTCTTTCAGGGAGATGATCCTCGCCTCTTCGCCTTGCTCGTTCTTCAGCATCTTCTGCTCCTCTCGGTTCCTCGGTGCTCGCCAGCTTAATGCTAAATCTCCTGCTAAAACGAAAAAAGGACCGTTCTGGGAACTCATTTCCCCGTTTCGGGAATCGCTGGTGCCGCATTCGGGCGAGAAGGCAACGCCTTCAACACGTTGCCGACGGTTTGGGGAAACCCGGAATCGGCGCCGCGGAGATAGTTTTGAATTGATTTCAGATAAACCAATAGTAGATGTCGCCACGACGATAGCAACAGGCGCGTTGCCGTCGCCGCAGCGACACCTATGCTGCCGCCATGGCGTCGCCTATGCCCTCGCCGTGCCGATTGTGGAAAACCCTTGCCCCCGCCATGGCGATAGCAAGCCTCGAAATTTGCGCGAAAACCGTCTTCACTTCTTGAGATTAGGTCGGTAAAATGTCGGTTGGAAGTCGGTTTTTGCCGGCAAAAAGGTCAGCGCCGAAGCGCTGACCTGCAGATTCGTGGTGGAGCATAGGGGGATCGAACCCCTGACCTCAGGCTTGCAAAGCCCGC
>CAYOBD010000379.1:0-2025 GCA_964402005.1 uncultured Eggerthellaceae bacterium | reverse complement strand
GTTGGCTTTGCAAGAATTCGTTATGTGTTCGGTTCAACCTGCGAATCAAGGGCTGATAAAAAACGGTGGAATTAGCCCCCATTTCATACGGCCGACCTCTGATTTCGTGTCGGAATTTGATACCATGGCGGCAGCGCCGTTTTCTTGCAGAAAGGACGCTCATGGACTACGAAGGTCGCATTTGCCGTACACCGGGGGAGCGCAGCTCGTTTAAGCTGCCGGTATCCGTCGGGTGCCCGTATAATGCCTGCGCGTTCTGCGACCTGTTCAAGGATCTGCGCTATCGGGAGCTTCCGTTCGATCAGATAGAGGCGGAACTCGCGCGCGTGCGCGATGCGGGCGGGGCGCCCGAACGCATCATGCTCGGCGACGGCAATGCGTTCCATCTATCGTTCGAGCGCCTTAAGCGCATCGTCGAGCTTATCGAGGAGTACCTGCCGTCGTGTAAGCGAATTGCCTCCGATGCATCTGTGCCATCCATTGCTGCAAAGAGCAACGACGAGCTGGCTTGGCTTGCCGAGCACGGCTATACGCTGGTCTATATCGGCGTCGAATCCGGCTTGGACGATGTGCTTGCATTCATGCATAAAGACCACGACAGCACTGAGTTGCGTGCGCAGGTAAAACGCTTGCATGCCGCCGGCATCGAGTTCGGCGCACATATTATGACCGGCGCTGCAGGAGCAGGACGAAGCAGAGAGAACGCCGAAGCTACGGCGGCGCTTCTGAACGAGACGCGTCCCGCGTCGGTGTGTAACTTCTCAATGGGCATCGCGCCGACCACCCAGCTGGGCACCTGGGTGCGCGAAGGACGCTTTGAGCCCGCTTCTGAGGCGGAGTGCCTGCGGGAGGAGCGTCACCTGGTCGAGCTGATCGAGGTTCCCATGCGTTTCGAGGGTTTCCATTTCGAGTACGATCGCGAGAAGGCGAACTGCCCGGAGTGCACGGGCAACACAGCCGAATTCAACGATTTCATTACAAGCTGGACGCATACGCGAGGCAACCTTCCGCATGACAGAGCGCGCCTGCTCGCGCAACTCGACGCAGCAGGCTAAGTGGGGCGCTGGCGCCTACGGTACATCCGCTGTCGGCGCATTGGAAATGCCGCCAAAAATGGAGGAAGCAAGTATTTTCTGATTAGGCGGAAATGTCCTGTATTGAATATTGAAATAGCTATTTCAAAATATTATAATCGCGATTATAAAACCTGCGACGTGAAGGAGCCGCAGGAAAAAGGACATCGGGGAACAACGATGGGAAGGAGACGATGCACGGTATGGAGAACGTATACGACGTCATCATCTTGGGTGCTGGTCCGGCTGGTCTGACGGCTGGTCTGTATGCGGGGCGCAGCCGCCTGAAGGCGCTTATCATCGAGCGCGGCCAGGATGGCGGGCAAATCGCCATCACGAATGAGATCGAGAACTATCCGGGGCAGCTCGTCGACGAGGAAGAATCCGGCCCGTCGCTGATCGCCCGCATGACGAAGCAGGCCGAGAAGTTCGGCTGCGAGCGCGTGAGCGATGCCATCCAGTCCGTCGAGCTCGAGGGTGAAATCAAGAAGCTCGTCGGCAAGAAGGGCGAGTACTGCGCCAAGACCGTTATTCTTGCGACCGGCGCGCATTCCCGTCCGATCGGCTGCAAGCATGAGGGTCAGTTCGTGGGCAAGGGCATTTCGTTCTGTGCCACGTGCGACGCCAACTTCTTCAGCGACCTCGAGGTCTACGTGGTCGGCGGCGGCGACAGCGCTGTCGAGGAGGCCATGTACCTCACGAACTTCGCCCGCAAGGTCACCATCATCCATCGTCGCGACGAGCTGCGTGCGGCTAAGTCGATCCAGGAGAAGGCGTTCGCCAACCCGAAGATCGACTTCATGTGGGACAGCGTTGTCGAGGAAGTCGGCGGTGACGAAGGCGTGCTCGCCAAGATGTGGGTCAAGAACGTCAAGACCGACGAGATCACGCTCGTCGAGGCTGACGAGGACGACGGCCTGTTCGGTCTGTTCGGCTTCCTCGGCGTCCTCCC
>CAYOBD010000378.1:0-2031 GCA_964402005.1 uncultured Eggerthellaceae bacterium | reverse complement strand
GCCTTGTCCTTGCGGATTTCCAGGTCGGTCTTGCCGCGGATGTCCCAGTTCGGGTCGTCGCCCATGTCGTTGTGTTTCCAGTAATGCGTCTGGAACACGTACCTGCCTTGGGCGTCTTTCAGGAAGATGTTCGAAGGAAGCTCGCTGAGCATTTCCTCGAGGGCCTGGAACGAATCGGCCCGCTTCAGCGTGATGGCGTTTTCGATGCGCTGAATGAGCAGCTTGTCGTAGAACGGACGCGTGATGAAATCGATCGCGCCTTCGTCGAGGCAACGCATATCGTCTTCGATCAGCTCGCGCCTCGTGGCGATGAGCACGGGGATGGAGGTGAAGTTCGGCTCGTGCGCGATGGACCTCATGAGCGCGAAATCGTCCGCTACGGCGAAGTCGACGTCGATGATCGCGCCTGACAAGTCGTTGAACCGCTCGTTCAAGATGGCGAGGCATTCGTCGGAGGTGGTGCTGACGACTACGTTGAAGCTTTGGCGCAGCGTGTCGATGAATTTATTGCCGAGCTCGTGGCCATCGAAAAGCGTCACGATGGTTCGCCTGGTCGACCCGTCGGTCATGACTTCCATGAAGCGCTGCCCCCTCTCGATGCCCAGTCTTATATGATAGCTTAAACAGGCGGGTTCGGAAAAGCCCCAAATACCAATCAGTTACTAGGATTTACCCAGATCAGACGTGGTCATGAGCGTATTTTATAGCGTTGCATGGCAATACGCCGCCTGCTGTTACTGAAATGACGAGTCCCATCATGTTCAGAACCGCTAAACTTTCGTATGGCGAAAGGGTCGTACATGAGGTTGTTGAAGTATCTGGGCAAGCATGCGGGCGCAGTGGCGCTCGTGCTGGTGCTGCTCATCGGGCAGGCCTTTTGCGACCTCATGCTGCCGAATTATACGGCCGAGATCGTCGACGTGGGTATCCAGCAAGCAGGCGTCGACCATGCGTCCACAACCGAGCTGAGCGCGCAAACATACAACAGCATTGCTGCGCAGTTGGGGTCGGGCGACGCCGCCGAGCTGTTCGCCGCATCGTATGATCCCACCGACGCGGGCACGTACAAGCTGAACTCGTACGGCAGCGCGCATCGCGCCAAGCTCGACGAAGCCGTGGCGCTGCCCCTGGCCACCCAGTTCATGGGCGCCGACGCCGAAGTCGACGAGGACCTCGGCGGCCAGCAGGCCATCGCCGCCGCCCGCGCCGAGTATGCGGGCCTCGGCTACGACATGAACGCCCTGCAGATGGAATCGCTGCTGTTCACGGCGTTGAAGATGATGGGCTTCGTGTTGCTGTCGGTGTGCATTTCCACGCTGGTGGGCCTCGTGGTCGCGCGCACGGGCGCCAGCATCGGCCGCGAGCTGCGCAGCAAGCTTTTCGCCAAGGTCATGTCGTTCTCGGACGCCGAGGTGCAGCGCTTCTCGGCGGCCTCGCTCATCACGCGCGGCACCAACGACGTGCAGCAGATCCAGATGATGTCCATCATGTTCTTGCGCATGGTGCTGTACGCGCCCATACTGGCCATCGGCGGCATCGTGATGATCGCGCAGATGGACTTCTCGATGGGCTGGATCATCGGCGCGGCCATCGGCGCCATCGTCGTGGTGGTGGGCATTCTCATGGTCGTCGTCATCCCCAAGTTCAAGATCATGCAGAAGCTCGTCGACCGCGTGAACCTCGTGTCGCGCGAGCGCCTGACCGGCGTGCAGGTCGTGCGCGCTTTCGGCCAGCAGCAACACGCGGAGGAGCGCTTCGACAAGGCGAGCACCGACCTCATGCGCACGCAGCTGTTCACCAACCGCGCCATGACGCTTTTGATGCCCTCGATGATGATGATCATGAACTTGGTGTCGGTCGCCATCGTGTGGATCGGCGCCGGCCAAATCGATGCGGGCACCATTCAAACGGGCGACCTCATCGCGTTCATCACGTATTCCATGCTCATCATCATGGGCTTCCTCATGCTGTCGATGTTGGCCATCATCGCCCCGCGCGCCGACGTTTCGGCTGCCCGCATCGACGAGGTCT
>CAYOBD010000377.1:0-2034 GCA_964402005.1 uncultured Eggerthellaceae bacterium | reverse complement strand
GCGCCGCCCTCGTCGCTCATGATGAACGAACCAGTGCGCAGCCCCATGTACCAGTTGATCAGGTCGTGGTCATCGTTGATGTCCTTGAACAGCTCGGGGTTCAGGCGCTTGGTCATGTCAACGATGATCTCCTCGTCGGACTTGGCCTCGTAGAAGCTGCACACCTTCACCATCGTACGGGCAGGCGTCCACCACGTACGCGCCGAGTTGCGCTCGCAGCTCATGGCCACGGGCAGCAGGATGTCGGCGAATGCCACCGAGAACGGCGTGATGAACGGATCGCAGTTGACCACGAACGGCACGCGGGACAGCGCGGCGTACAGACGCGGCGAATCCTGGCCGGGGCAGACGATGGTGTTGGACGACTGGCACCAGATCATGCGGATCGGGAACGGCTTGTCGGTCTCGAGCGCGTAGAGCATCGAGTCGGAGTCGGCCAACGAGATGAAGTCCGAACCGTAGTCGAACACGTTCTTGACCGAAAGCTTCATGGCAGCCCACTCGGGCGGCAGCTGATCTTCGCCAGACGAGTAGCCGGAGTTGATGTTGAAGGCGTTGCGCACGAGGATGTTGCCGCCCGGAACGTCGATGTTGCCCGTGATGGCCATAAGGTCGCACACGGCCAGGTTCAGGGACATTGCGCTCATCTGCTGATCGAACGCGAGGCCCCACTGGATGCAGGCGGGCTTAGCCGTCGCATACAAGCGTGCGGAAGCGCGGATGTCATCGGCATCCAGATCGCAGACCTCGGCAGCCCATTCGGGGGTAAGGTCCTTGACGCCCTCCCACAGGATGTCGAGTCCGGTCGACCAGTACTCCACGAACTCATGGTCGTACAGATCCTCGGAGATGATGACGTTCAGCCACGCGCTCGCAAGCGCGGTGTCGGTGCCGGGACGCAGCTGCAGCCAGTACTCAGCACGAACGCCCCACCAAGTCAGGCGCGGGTCGATCGAGATGATCTTCGAGCCGTTCTGCACGCACGGCACGAGCCAGTGACCCAGGAAGCCGTCGCCGTTGGACTTCAGCGGCTCGTTGCCCCACACGACGATGCACGCGGGGTTCACGAACTCGGGATTCGCATAGCGGTCGTCGTGGCAGACGGCGGCGTCAGCAATCGGGAAGTCGCCCAGCGGACCCATCGAGCCGCACACGCGCGGCAGGTAGCACGAGAAGCCTGTGAAGCCGAACGTGCCGATATTGGGGGTCTTGAAAGCAACCTTCGCGAAATACGGTACCTGCCAGTTGATGTTGCGGCCGGTGCCGTGGAAGACGAGGATCGACGGGCCGCCGACCTCTTCCCAGATCTTGCGAACTTCGGCCTCGATGGTGTCGTAGGCCTCTTCCCAGCTGATGCGCTCCCACTTGTTCTCGCCTCGCTTGCCGGCGCGCTTGAGCGGCCACTTCGGGCGCTTCTCGTAGTTCACGGCCTCCACCAGATTAAGGCAGCGCATGCAGAGCCTCCCGTTGGCAACCGGATCGAGCGGGTCGCCCTCCACCTTGCAAAGCTTTCCGTCCTTCACGTACAGAAGCACGCCGCACGAGTCGTGGCAGCCAGGCGCCGAGTACGTGTAGGTGCGGGTGACGGTGTAGCCGTCTTCCTCCCACTGCCACTCTCCCTCGTGGTAGGCCTTGCGGTCGATGCCATCCAGGAATTCCTGATAGTTGAACAGCATTGCCCCCTCCTCTCTTTTTTGCTCTTCTTGGTCCTTCACTCGCCTTGCGATGCGTGCATGCGCGCCGGCGGGTGCCGGCGGGTGCCAGGCGCGGGGTGCATGCGATGCATCGCTTCCATTATGAATGATACGCGCATTTCGCGCATGGGGAAGACCAGGATGGGCCGGGGGCTCTTACGCGACGCAATTCTCCCGCAGGGCGATCGGACGAACCCCAAACGCGAATCTGCTGCATCTTCCACCCCGCCGTGCAGCAAATCGCAAGGCAATGCGATAGCGGTGCCTGGCACCAGTGTCACACCCATGACCCTGCTGTACAATGAACCCGCATCGAAACGAACACTACCGAGAAGAGCCC
>CAYOBD010000376.1:0-2042 GCA_964402005.1 uncultured Eggerthellaceae bacterium | reverse complement strand
GGAAGACGGGCCTCTGGCTCATTCCCGTCTTTTACACCACTTTAGAGACTTAGCCGCAGAATGGGGTGCTATTACGGTATCCCCAGGTCACAAGCCATGGGAGTGATCCATGGAGTCCGAAATCAGCGATTTGGCAAATTATACCGACCGCGAATTTGGCAAATCGTCGTTTTCGGACTCATTCAGAGCTTGCAAATTGGCTTGGTGTTTGAATCGAGTCCGCAAATTCGCACCTCGTTGCTGTATAACGCGTTCCCTGGTGGGTTGGTAAAATGGCATCATCGATATGACCCCAAAGGAAGAGGTCCGTAATGGGCAAAAAGAAAAGAGGGATCGTATTCAGCCTTGCAGTAGCGATGGCGTGCGCACTGGCGGCAATCGGTTTTGCAAGCTGCAGCGACGGCAAAGCGGGCGATGCGGGGGCAGGAACCGGCCCCGTATGGATCAAAACAGGCGAAATGCACTACGACGAAAGCGGAGGATTGCTAGGTTCCTACGCATACGAGCTCGACTCCCAAGGCAACGTCGTGAAAATTACACTTGCCAGCCCAAACGAAGGCATATATGCCACCACAACGGAATATTCCGACTTTACCCCCGAGGGCTATCCCCAAACCACAGTGCAAACCCTGGAGGGCGGTACGGCCGTGCAGACGAATACAGACAAAACAACGTACACCATAGAAGACGGCCATGCAGTAGTTTCCAAAACCGAAAGAGAAGGCGGGTTCGATACGGCAGAAAGCGCCTTCACCTATCATGCGAACGGGAGAATCGAGTCGCGCACCGACAGGAGCGACGCAGGAGGCCTGATGACTCTCTCCACCATCACCTATGACGAGAATGGCTTCCCCCTGCAAGGAAGAAACGAGGCTGCATTCGGCGAAACGGGCATCCCGACCATCGTTGAGGGCACCTACGAATGGAGCGTTGGTGATGGGGGCATGCCGACCGATTGCACCGTAACTTTGTCCAACGGCAACGCGTCCACCACCGTAGCCCACTACCGGATTCAATGCGACGATCATGGGAACATAATCCAAGTCATCAGCGATCAAGGGAAAGTGATTTCCGAATACGAGTATGCGCAGATCGATAACCCCAGCATGGCCGCTTGGCTGTTCGCGAACTGCCGCGCCCTTTAGGGACGGAGCTGCCAGGATCGATCGTCTGGCATCGAGTCGCTCTGGCAGCCTAAGCCGCACGAAGAGGGATTCCCTTTGTGCCAGGATGATCACCTTTTCACGAAGGCGATTCCTTTTGCGCGAAGACAATCCCGTTTATGTGAGGGCAATCCCCTTTGTGCGGTTTTCAGGTTTAACTGGGTCGAAACGTCAGAAAGGCGGGGCTCTTTGTACCCTGGAGTATACTTTCTGCGTTGCCAAGCAAGAATGGTACGATAGCCTCGCGGGTTGTCGGAATGATGCGACAATCCACGAGCCGTCGCACTAAAAGGAAGGTTTTCATGAGCACGAACCGCTACATCGATACGCGCGGCGCATGCGCCCGTCCCGTTGAATTCACCGAAGCTGTTATCGAAGGATTGGCACCGGGCGGCGGACTGTTCGTACCGTGCGAGATTCCATCATTGTCGATCGACCAGATCTGCGACCTGGCCGAACTGCCCTATGCGCAACGCGCGGCGCGCATCTATCGCACATTCGGTGTGAACATGAGCGATGAGCAGCTGCAGCGAATCACGGAAGGCGCGTACGGCGCACAGTTCGACACTCCCGAGGTATGTCCCGTTGTGCCACTCGGCAGCGGAATGTACATGTTGGAGCTTTGGCATGGTCCCACGAGCGCGTTCAAAGACATGGCGCTGCAATGCCTGCCGCGCTTCTTCAGCGAGAGCGCGCAGATGATGCGCGATGCCGGCACGCTGGAAGATGAGCACATGATCCTAGTCGCCACCAGCGGCGACACGGGAAAAGCGGCGCTTGCCGGTTTCTGCGACGTACCGGGAACGTGCATCGGCGTGATGTATCCCGACGGCGGCGTGAGCGACATCCAGTTCAAGCAGATGGCGACCCAGCGCGGCG
>CAYOBD010000375.1:0-2043 GCA_964402005.1 uncultured Eggerthellaceae bacterium | reverse complement strand
ACCCGAATTAGTGTTCCGACATGGGCTCGTAGAAATAGTATCCCTGGACGAACCGGCACCCCAGGCCCTCGAGGAACTCCACTTGCTCCTTGGTTTCGACGCCTTCGCAGATGATGGGCATCGCCATGGTCTTGGCCATGTTGATGATCGATTCGACGATGCGGATGCCCTTGCGCTTGCCCGCCTCGTCCAAGCGGAAGAACGCGGCATCCAACTTGATACCGTCGACTTCGATGCCGCCGAGCCTGTTCAGCGAAGAGTATCCGCTGCCGAAGTCGTCCATCAGTACCATGATGCCCATTTCGCGCAGTTGCTTGACGGCGTCTTCGACCTCGTAGGCGTTTTCGCCGATGGCCGATTCGGTGATTTCGACTTTCAGCAGCTCAGTTGGGATGTTGTATTCCTCGATGAGGTGCGCGAAGTATGCTGGCACGTCGATGGCGTAGAAGTCGTTTTGCGAGGCGTTCACAGACACGGGAACGGGTTTGCGCCCCTTGTCGATCCAAGCCCGCAGACTGGCGCACAGGTGCTCCCACACGAAGCAGTCGAGGTCGGTGACGAAGCCGTACTTTTCGAGGATGGGAACGAACTCGTCGGGAGGCACGATCGTGCCGTCGGGTTTGACCCAGCGTGCCAGCACCTCGGCGGCGAAGATCTTGCCCGTCGACATGCGGCATTGCGGCTGCAAGTAGACGACGAACTCTTCTTCCCGCAAGCCGCGTTGGAACTCGACAAGGACCCGGTACTCGCGGTCTTCGAGTTCGCGCATGCTGGGGTCGTACAGGTTGATGTCGATCTTGAAATCACCGCGTGCGTAGTCGAGCGCGCGTCGGGCCTGGTCGAACAAGTCCATGAACGTCGAGTCTTCTTCTGCCACGCTGACGCCGAACACGGGCCTGAACCCGATGGATGTCGCCAGTTGCGCGATGATGTCGCTGAGACGGGTGTACAGGTGCGCGATGCGCTCTTCGACGTAAGGCGCGAGCAGGCAGAAATCGTCTTGGCCCATGTAGGCGGCGACACCGCCCGACGCCTTCTCGGCCTTGGAAAGCTCTTGGCCGAACAGCGAGAGCAGCTTGTCGCCGGTGTCGCGGCCGTACCAGTCGTTGAACAGCCTGAAATGGTCGATGTCGATGGCGATCATGCACCATTGCGGCCCTCTGACCTCTTTGAACAGGTACTCGCCCTTGTCGATGAAGGGCATTCCCCAAAAGAGCCCCGTCTTGCCTTCGCGGTTGGGGTGGAGTGCGGGCGTCTCGCCTGAACTGGGCTCGAGGCGGTCCTTTTGCATTTGAATATCGAAAAGGTAGTAGCGCACGTTGCCTACGGGCAAACCGTGCTGGGCGCCGTCGACGAGGCACATCTCGACCCATCGCCAATCTCCGCTGGCGGTCTTGAAGCGCATCTGGTTGACCAGGACGCCTGCGACGCCGGTGACGTTGGGCCCGCGCAGCCGGTCGAGCATCGTGTCGGGGTTCATGAAGCGCTTGTATGCCTCGAGGTCGTCGGGGTGGACGAGGTTCTCTATGACGAAGTGGTACAGCTCGGAATAAGAGCCTTCCACCGATGATGCGATAGTGATCGGCGGGAATGTCGAGCTCGAGGAGCTCGTCGAACGTGGACATGTCCAGCCATTCGATGACGGGTATCTTTCCGCTGATCGCGGAGAAAACATCAAGCAACCCAGATCTCATCGCGTCTCCCTGAGCGAAGAAAGCGGCCGGCATTTTAGGCGTTTGGCGTGGGGTTACGCGCCCGCTGACTGCTTCTTGGGCGACAGATAAATTGCCAATCGTCCATAATTGCTGTTCACGTGCTGAATTCTAGCATAACTGTCAGGGTATGGATAGCATTTCAAGTACAATGCCCCCATGCAAGATCCCAGGGGCAAAGGACTGTTGGTCGCGCTCGCATGCTATGCGATCTGGGGTCTGCTGCCCATTTTCTGGAAGCTCCTGTCCGCCGTTCCCAGCTCGCTCGTGCAAGTGCAGCGCATGATCTGGTGCTTCGTCTGCGTCGTCGTGTTTTGCGCTATCACGAAGC
>CAYOBD010000374.1:0-2047 GCA_964402005.1 uncultured Eggerthellaceae bacterium | reverse complement strand
CCGGCCGGTTCAGCAACACAGTCGAAACAAACGCCCGCGGCAACGCGGGCGATTTTATTGCCTTTGCAATTAGTGATTTCTGCTCCAGAAGTTGCGGGTGAAGAGGACGATGATTGTGAAGAGCTCAAGTCTTCCGACGATCATAAGGGCGCTCAGATAGAACTTCAGCGCCGGGTGGTAGAAGGAGAAGTTGCCCGTGGATGCTCCGTAGCCGAAGGATGCTCCGGTGTTGGAGAGCATGCAGAGTGTTGAGGTGAAGCTGGTCTCCATGTCGGTGCCCTGGAATGAGAGGACCAGACCGGAGAGCAGGAAGATGCCCATGTAAGTGAAGAGGAATACGGTGATTCCGGATACAACAGGGGCGGAGATCGCACTGTTGCCGAGCTTGACGGCTACGACTGAACGAGGATGGATCCTGCGCACACAGCCGCGGGCAATCATCTTGAGCATGACAAGTATGCGGATGACTTTGATTGAGCCTGCAGTTGAGGCTGAGCATCCGCCTATGAACATGATCATGAGAAGTAAGAGCTGACAGACTGTCGGCCATGTCATGTAAGGTGTTCTCGTGTATCCTGCGGTGGTAGCGAAACTGACTACCTGGAAGAAGGAGTCACGAAGAGCAGGACCGAGACTCTGTCCTCTTGCGATGATTAGTTCACCTGTGCATATGATTGTTGCGCCCGCAATGATTATGGCGTAGGCGCGGAGCTCGAGGTCTTTAATGAAGTATGAGAACTTGCCTGTGAGTATGTAGTGGTACAGGACGAAGTTAACGGCTGCAAGCAGGCAGAAGAAAGATATCACCAGCTCAACATAAACACTGCCGTAGTAGGCGATGCCCTGAGGGTGGACGAGCAGTCCGCCCGTGCTGATGCTGCCCAGAGTCGTTATGACACCGTCGTACACAGACATTTTGCCTGAGATCATGAGAAGCAGGAACTCTACAACTGTGAATGTGAGGTAAGTCAGGTAGAGTGCTTTTGCGGAATCGCTCATTCGAACGGTGGTCTTCTGGAGAACAGGTCCCGGCATTTCAGCACGCGCGATGAACTGGCCGTTGATACCGAGAGCCGGCAGCAGTGATATTACGAACACAAGTATTCCCATGCCGCCCAGCCAGTGTGATATGGCTTTCCAGAGCAGCAGGGAGCGGTTGGTCATTCCGAGGTGAGCGACTGTGCAACCTGTCGTCGTAAACCCGGAAGTGGATTCAAAGAATGAATCAGTGAAGTTATCGTAGAATCCCGAAAGCAGGTACGGAAAAGCGCCGACAATAGATGCGACAATCCAGCACAAAGCTACGACCAGATATCCTTCGCGGGCGCCGAATCTCGAGCGTCCGGTTTTAATAAGAAGGAACATGGCCGCGCCAAGAGCGAGGGTCGCAGGCGCGCATATGCGGAAGGCAAAGGCAACCTCGCCGTCTCCCGCAACCTCCGCGTAGACCCACGGAAACAGTTCAGCGGCACCGATTATCAGTATGATAATGCCGAGTATCCTGAAAATCGCTCTGTAGTTTGTAACTTTTCTTTCTGCTTTATTATCTTTCATCAGTGTATATCTTTAATTAGCCCTCCAGAAGCCCGGAGTGAGCAGAACGAGAATAGTGTAGAACTCAAGTCTGCCAGCTATCATCATGAACGACATGAATGCCTTTGTGAATGCGTTGAAGCTTTCGAAGTTGCCGTTGTAACCAATGTATCCGAAGCACGGTCCCACGTTGTTCACCAGCGAAATAGTAGCCGTGAAACAATCCACCATGTCTATGTTTTCAAATGCCAGAACAAAGGATCCGATGAAAACCATTACGACGAAGAGGAACAAGTGGTTTGAAACAGCGGATACCCTGTAGTTAGGAAGATCCTTTCGGTTCAGCTTTACAGGCTTTATTACGTTAGGGTGCAGTCTGGTCTGCAATCCGTGATATAGGAGCTTCGCCAAAACGACAACACGAACGACTTTGTTGCCGCTGCTTGTTGACGATGAGCATCCGCCGATAATCATGAGCAGAACCATTATCATCTGCGCAAAGGCAGGCCAGATG
>CAYOBD010000373.1:0-2048 GCA_964402005.1 uncultured Eggerthellaceae bacterium | reverse complement strand
AAGGAGCCTTCGGCGTCCGTGGAGACGTCTCGAGGCAGAAAACGATTCAGGAAGCCGGAGAGCAGCCATGCCGGGCGATACGGCCTTGTGTATGTGCTCGACATACTTACATGGATCCTGCTCGATCGCGTTTCGAAGATCCAGTTTCTCGGCATGCAATCCGGACCCACGATTGCTGGTCCCTATCTGGGGATCATAGACATCAGGCTTGTCCATAACACGGGAGCGGCATGGGGAATCTTTGCGGATTCCACGTTCGCGCTCGGAATCTTCTCTGTAATCGTATGCGCTGTTCTCACGATTTATTTCATCGCAACGATACGTCAGGCAAACGCGCTTACAACACTTGGTTTCGGAATGGTCGTTGCCGGCGGGATCGGTAATGCTGTAGATCGGTTCACATATGGACATGTAACCGATTTCATCGAGTTTTCGTTCATGGATTTTCCCGTCTTCAATGTTGCTGACATCGGCGTCACCGTCGGTTTCGTGTTCATCATCATTGGGCTGCTGGTAATGTGGCGCAGATCAGCTGCAAGGGACAGAGCATGACGAGCATGCGCTGCCATGTGGCAGGCCGCGATGATGATGGATTGCGGCTGGATGTTGTGCTGGGGAACGCAGGTGCCTATGCGAGCCGCTCTGCTGCAGCGCATGCTATAGAAGATGGAAAAGTCCAGCTAAACGGCCAGCCTGCATCAAAACGCGCTTTGATCCATGCGGGCGATGCAATAGTCTACGAGGTCGAAGAGGTCGTTGCGCGGCCGACTGTTCTGGTCGGAGAAGACATCCCCCTCGATATACGTTACGAGGACGATGACCTTATAGTGCTTTCCAAGCAGGCAGGATTGATCTGCCACCCGTGCGATGGACATGAGACGGGTACGCTTGTGCATGCCCTCATCCACCATTGCGGCGCCGATCGTCTGTGCAATGTCCAAGGCGATCTTGACCGTCTGGGCATCGTCCATCGTCTTGACATGGACACATCAGGTCTGATGCTGGCAGCGAAAACCGATGAAGCGGGAATCGCTCTCATGGAGGCAATTCGCGAACGTACGGTCGACAGACGCTATCTTGCCCTTGTCCACGGCGTCATCCCACGTGATACAGGTATCGTCGATGCACCGATCGCGCGCCATCCGAAGGATCGGACGCGTATGGCCATCCGCGATTGTCCGTCTGCTCGCGATGCCGTGACAACGTTCACTGTGCTCGAGCGCTTCGAACCAGCCCAGCGCGATTTCGGTTACACGCTGATCGAATGCAAGCTGTTCACGGGCCGCACGCATCAAATCCGCATTCATATGGAATATACGCATCATCCTGTCGTAGGCGATCAGATATACCGCGCGCATAGCCCTAAGCACGAATCGGCGGATCTTGGACTCGAAAGGCAGTTCCTGCATTCGTATAAGCTTGCATTCTCACATCCGTCTACAGGCGCAGAGATGGCGTTCGAGGATTCGCTGCCTGCCGATTTGGGATCGGTACTCGATATGTTGGCCGGTAGAAAGATATAATCTGACCGCAAAAGCGTTGTCCCGATGTTGGTAAAAGCTGTTCAACGCAGGAGGTTTTTATGGCAAGGACCGTTTTGCTTGGGGTTACCGGGTGCGTGGCAGCCTATAAATCTTGCGAGATACTTCGTCAGTTGCAGAAAGCGGGGCTGCGGGTCAAAGTTGTTATGACGCAGCACGCGACGGAGTTCGTAACGCCGTATCAGTTTAGGGCGCTCACACGCGAACCGGTAGCGGTGGGATTGTTCGACGATGCCCCAGGTGATCCGATTCATCACATCTCGCTTGCACAGGAAGCAGATCTCTTTCTAATAGCGCCATGTACTGCGAACGTGCTTGCAAAACTTGCCCATGGTATAGCAGACGATTTGCTAACTACGACGGCGTTGGCAACGAAGGCGCCGATCGTCATTACCCCCGCAATGAACGTAGCTATGTATGAAGCTGCCGCTACGCAGGAGAACATCAAGTCATTGCGTGATCGCGGCGTTGTTATCATCGACTCGGAGGAAGGCTATCTCGCCTGCG
>CAYOBD010000372.1:0-2049 GCA_964402005.1 uncultured Eggerthellaceae bacterium | reverse complement strand
AATGCGAAATCGCCAAGCGCATCCGCAAGGCCATCCATACAACGCAGCGCCATGAAACCGCCGAAGCTCGTTGCGAAAACGCCCGCGCGAGCAGGATGCATCTCATGCACGTACCGAGCCACCGAGAGCAACGTATCGGCGCAAGCCTCCACGGTGAAATCCTCGCCTTCCAGCGGATTCGACCCGTGAGCTGGGAAATCGAAGCAGTAGACGGCAATGCCCTCGGGGCACAGGGCGCGAGCAAGCATCGAATAAGTCGGGCTTTCCTTGCTGCCCCCGAAACCATGGACGGCAAGAACCGCATGCTTCACGATGCCATCCGTCGGCATGTACGCCTTGCAGGGCGTTGTCCCTATGTCGAAATACCTGATCTCCATAATGAGGACAGTCTAGCAGGCGAACAAGCCAAAGGGGTCGTTCCCGTCGAACCAACCGGTCGCTTTCTTAGTCGGACCACCTGATTATTTTTCAAAAAGCACCGTCGAGTGCGCGGGAACGCTGATCTCGAGCAAGCCCTGCACGCAGCCAGGCGGTTCGGGCGCATCCAGGTCGGGCGAGCGGAAGTCCAACGCAACGGTGCGCTCTTCGGCAGCGCGATTAGCCGCAGCGACTACGCACGCATCGGTCGCTCGGTCAAACCGAACAACGCATACGACGTCGTCATCGGGCGCCGCATAAACTGCCTCTCCTGTGCGCAGCACCGGCGATTCCTTGCGCATCTGCCCTATCTGCTGGTAGAACGCGGTCAAATCGGCACCGACGTCGGTGCGCACGCACGCTCCCTCCCCCTCCCAGGGGAACGTCGCGCGGCAGAACGGATCGCCGCCGCCCTGCAGGCCGCGCTCATCGCCGTAGTAGATGCACGGCATACCAGGCAGCGCATACAGAAACGCCGCCAGCATGCGCTGCAGCTGCGCACCGCGGCCATCCTGTTCTGGCGAGATGGCCTGCACTGCCGCACGCTGCCCATCGCGCGGCAGCTGCTTGAGCGGACCGCCGAGCGCGAGCACGCTGCGCAGACGCTCCACATCATGGGACGACAGCAGATTCATCAGGCATGCGCACATGGGCGCAGGGTAATTCGCCTGCTGAAGCCGCAGAAACGCCGCCAACTGATGCGCATCGAGCGTGCCGAGCGCGAAGCCGATCAGCGCCGTGCGCAGCGGATAGTTCATCACCGAATCGAGCGAGCGGCCGAGCGCGTAGGTGCGCGGCACGCCGTAGCTCACCTTGACCGTCGGGTCTTCCCATACTTCGCCGATGATAGCGGCATCGCCTTTCGCCCATTTCACGCACGTGCGCAGGCGCTCGAGCACGTCGTCGGGCAGCTCATCGGCCACATCGAGCCGGTACCCGCGCGCGCCGGCCGAAAGCCATTTCTGCAGAACGCCCGCCGAACCGTCGGCAAGCCCCGCTCCCCCGTCCCAGCCGAGCGCGTAGCGCTGCCACGCAGGGTCGTGCTCGTCCACTTCTGGCAGCGACATATGCCCCCACCAGCCACGATACGGCTTGCCGTCGGGCTGCTCAGAGAAATCGTACCAATCATAGAAGGGCGATGCGGGCCCTTGCGCCGCGCCGACCGCATCATATGCGCCGTTTGCGTTGAAATAGCGGCTGTCATCACCCGTATGGGACAGCACCGCGTCGAGCACGATCGAGATGCCCTCCGCCTCGGCTGCCGCAACCAGCGCGCGGAAATCCTCCTCATCGCCCAGCAACGGGTCGATGCGCTCGTAATCGGCCGTGTCGTAGCGATGGTTCGAGCGCGCCTCGAAGATGGGATTCAGATACAGCACCTCCACCCCGAGAGATGCCAGATACGGCAGCTTCTCGCGGATGCCCGCCAACGTGCCGCCGAAGAAATCGACCGGATCATAGGCTTCCATCTGAGCGGCAAGCAAGGCCTGCTCGTCGGACGGGATGGAAAAATGTTCCTGGAACTTTTTTCCATCATCCTCGGGCTGGATGGAAAATCGTTCCTGGAACTTTTTTCCATCGAACAATTTTTTATCGCTAGTCCGCACCGCATCTGAAGCGGCGCTCGCAGCA
>CAYOBD010000371.1:0-2053 GCA_964402005.1 uncultured Eggerthellaceae bacterium | reverse complement strand
GCCGATGGCCACACGCTGACGCTGACCTCCCGAAAGGGCCTTCGGCTTACGATCGAGGAATTGCGTGATGCCGAGCACCTCCGCAGCCTCTTCAACCTTCGCGTCTATTTCTTCCTTCGGATATTTCCGAAGCTTAAGCGGAAATGCCAAGTTCTCACGAACGGACATATGCGGGTACAAGGCGTAGTTCTGGAAGACCATGGCGATGTCACGATCCTTAGGAGCCACGTCGTTCATCAGCTTTCCGTCGATATAGAGTTCGCCGCCGGAAATCTCCTCGAGGCCGGCGATCATTCGCAAAGTGGTGGATTTGCCGCAACCCGAAGGACCGACGAAAACGACGAACTCGCGGTCGGCGATTTCGAGGTTGAAATCGGGGACGGCTACGATGCCTTCATCGGTTATCAGGAGATTTGAAGTACGGCGCTCGGGTTCTTGGCCTTTCTTCCCCCATCTCTTCTTTTTCTTCTTCTCGGTGTTGGGATACACCTTCTTGATGTGTTTGAGAACAACTTCTGCCATTATCGAGTGTTCCTTCCATACAATTCCGTAACGGCCATGATGCGATCGGCCAGATCGGGCGTTGCCTGCCCGGATATCATACGCCATCGCCAATTGCAACCCGATGTACCGGGCGTATTGGTGCGGGCATCCGCACCAAGTTCCAAATAATCCTGCATCTGCGCAACGAAGAGCACTGCCACGCTTTCCATTCCGCCGCGGATGAAGCCCCACGCAAAGCCTTCGCGCTCGTTGAGCCCCAGATACCGTATGGCATGGCTTACGTCTTGGGCATCGGCCTCGTCGCGCCATTGCATGATGGTTGCATTGTCATGCGTACCCACATAGCACACGCAGTTCGATGTGTAGTTATGCGGCATATGCGCAATGCTGCTCGCTTCACGATAATCGAATGCGAACTCGAGCACCTTCATGCCCGGCAAGCCGGAATCGGCGAGCAAAGCCGCGACTTCGGGCGTAGCATAACCTAAATCCTCGGCCACAAGACTAAGCTGCGGGAATCGGTTCTGCAGCACGCCGACGAGCTTCATACCCGGACCTTTAGCCCATCGCCCGTTCCATGCGCTCTCTGCGCCTGCCGGCACAGCCCAGAAGCTCTCGAAACCGCGGAAATGATCGATGCGCACCATATCGAAAAGCTGCGCCGCACCCGCCACACGCCTGATCCACCAACTGAAACCATCGGCTTCCATGGCCTCGTAATCGTAGAGTGGATTGCCCCACAGTTGGCCATCGGAAGTAAAGGCATCGGGCGGAACCCCGGCCACCTCGGTGGGCAGATTGCGCTCATCGAGCATGAATTGATCGGCGTCGGCCCAAACATCAGCCGAATCGAGTGCAACATAGATGGGCATGTCGCCCATAAGACGCACGCCCTTTTCGCGCGCATAGTCGTGCAGCCGCTCCCACTGCTTGTAAAAGAGGAACTGCACGTATTCGTTGAAATGCACTTCGCTTGCAAGCAGCTTGCGGTAGCGCTCGATCGCTTCGGACTTGTGAAGGCGGATGGCTTCATCCGGCCATTCGGTCCAGCAGGCCATCCCGAAATGACGCTTCAAAGCCATAAATAGCGCGTAATCGTCCAGCCACGAGGAATTCGCTGCGCGGAATCGCTCCACGTTCGCACCGTCGCGCTCCCATCCGCGCTCGAAAGCGCGGCGCAGCAGCGCCGGCCGCTTCTCGTAGAGCCCCGCATAATCCACATGGGCGGAATCGTTGCCCCAATCGATAGCATCGACCTCTGCTTTCGTTAAAAGTCCCTCGGCTATCAGGGTGTCAAGATCGATGAAATAGGGGTTGCCTGCATACGAGGATGGGCTCTGGTAGGGCGAGTCCCCATAGCTGGTGGGACCGATGGGCAGCATCTGCCACCAGGTCTGACCGGCAGATGCGAGGAAATCCACGAAATCGAGCGCAGCTTGACCCAGCGCGCCGATGCCGTATGGAGACGGCAATGCATAGACGGGAAGCAGGATTCCGCTCGAACGTTCCATGGCCTAGCCTTTCACTGCACCTGCGGCAACGCCCTTGA
>CAYOBD010000370.1:0-2058 GCA_964402005.1 uncultured Eggerthellaceae bacterium | reverse complement strand
GCTTCGATGAGCTACGACAACCGCATGCGCTGCCTGCGCGATTTGCGCGAGCTGGGCTATACGGTCGGCATCGGTTTCATGGTCGGCTCGCCCGGCCAAGGTTCCGCGCAGCTGGCAGCCGACCTCAAATTCATCGAGCGATTCCGCCCCGAAATGTGCGGAATCGGCCCGTTCGTGCCGCACCACGCGACGCGCTATGCGCACGAGCCGGGCGGCACGGTGGAGCTCACCTGCTTTCTGCTGTCGCTATTGCGCTTGATGCAGCCGAATCTGCTCATGCCTGCAACGACGGCGCTCGGAACAATCGACCCGCAGGGCCGTGAGAAGGGCATCCTTGCCGGAGCGAACGTAGTCATGCCGAATCTTTCCCCGCAGGATGTGCGTGCGAAATACGAGCTCTACGACAACAAGATATGCACAGGTGAGGAAGCTGCCGAGTGCCGGGGATGCCTGGGCGCGCGCATGATTTCGATTGGATACAAATTGGTAGTGGATAGGGGCGACCCAAGAGGGAAAGGCGAATAGCATGCCACAGGAGACAATGTATCAGTACGACCCGGCATCTGCATGCGCGGACGAGTTCATCAACCATGCCGAAATCATGGAAACGCTCGATTACGCCGAAGCGCATAAGAACGACCTCGAGCTATGCAGACAGATCCTCGCGAAAGCAGAACGGGAAACAGCGCCGGCCGTTGAACATGGGGCGGTCATCAGCCATCGAGAAGCGGCTGTGCTGCTAGCTTGCACCGATCCCCAAATCGATGCCGAGATCAAGGCTCTCGCCCGCAAGATCAAGCTCGCCTACTACGGCAACCGCATCGTGCTGTTCGCGCCGCTTTACCTTTCGAACTACTGCATTAACGGCTGCCTGTACTGCCCGTATCATGCAAAGAACAAGGACATCCCGCGTCGGAAACTGACGCAGGACCAAATACGCGATGAGGTCATCGCGCTTCAGGATATGGGCCACAAGCGCCTGGCCATCGAATCGGGCGAGGATCCGAAGAACAGCCCCATCGAATACATCCTCGAATCGATGGAAACGATCTACTCCATCAAGCATCGGAATGGTGCGATACGCCGCGTGAACGTGAACATCGCAGCCACGACCGTCGACGAGTACCGCATGCTCAAGCAGGCCGACATCGGCACCTACATCCTGTTCCAGGAGACCTACAACAAGGAAAGCTACCTCGAACTCCACCCGACCGGTCCCACGCACGACTACACCTGGCACACCGAGGCGCACGACCGCGCCATGGAGGCAGGCATCGACGACGTGGGGCTGGGCGTGCTGTTCGGACTCGACGGTTTCGCCTACGAGTTCGTCGGGCTGCTGATGCACGCCGAGCACCTCGAGGCTCGCTTCGGCGTCGGGCCGCACACGATCAGCGTGCCGCGCGTAAAGCCGGCAGATGACATCGACCCGAACGATTTCGACGGGACGCTCACCGATGCCATGTTCGAGAAGCTGATCGCGCTCATCCGCATCTCCGTGCCGTACACGGGCATGATCATCTCGACGCGTGAGACCGAGGCCGTGCGCGCGGAGGCGCTGCAGTACGGCATCTCGCAGATTTCGGGCGGGTCGCGCACAAGCGTGGGCGGCTATTCGGAGAGCGAGCGTCCACATGACACCGAGCAGTTCGACGTGAGCGATCAGCGCACGCTCGACGAAGTGATCGCATGGCTGATGGACAACGGCCACATCCCAAGCTTCTGCACGGCATGCTACCGAGCGGGACGCACAGGCGACCGCTTCATGCAGTTCTGCAAGGGCGGCGAGATTCTGAACTATTGCCATCCCAACGCGCTCATGACGCTTGCGGAGTACCTGACCGATTACGCGAGCGCAGGCACCTGCGAGCGCGGATGGCCGATGATCGAGAGCGAACTTGAAAAGATCCCGGACGCGAAGCGCCGGGAGCTGTGCGCAGCGCACATCCGCGACATCCGAACCTCTGATGCCCGCGATTTCAGGTTCTAGGGAAGGGGGACCGGTGAACCGCTGGGGAGACACCCTGAATCATTGGGGAGACTCCCCAATGATTCAAA
>CAYOBD010000369.1:0-2073 GCA_964402005.1 uncultured Eggerthellaceae bacterium | reverse complement strand
CTTCAGGGCCATTGATTACGGCGCGGTTACAACGGATAAAGACATTGACATGCCCCAAAGGCTGGAAATCCTCTACGACGGTCTCAGGGAGATCATTGAGGAGTACAGACCTGAGGAGGCTAGCATAGAAAAACTGTTTTTTAATACAAATACGACCACAGCCATCAACGTAGGGCAGGCGCGTGGAGTAGCGATGCTTGCCTGTGTTAAGGGCGGCCTGAATGTTTGTGAATATACACCTCTTGAGATCAAGCAGGCGCTGGTAGGATACGGCCGGGCTGACAAGAAACAGGTGCAGTTCATGGTCAAGACGATGCTCAATCTGGCCGAAGTGCCTAAGCCCGATGACACGGCGGACGCCCTTGCGGCGGCGATATGCCACGGACACAGCGCGGACAACAGGCTGCGGCAGAGGATCGGGAAATGACAGGCTGCGGCAGATGACAGGGAGATAACAGATGATAGGATTCTTGAGAGGAATTCTCGCCGATAAAGGCGATGGATACATAATAATAGATGTGAACGGAGTCGGCTATCAGGTGTTCGTACCGGCCAATTCGACCGCGTATCTCAATGCCGATGGCGAGGAAGTGCTCGTGTACACATCAATGATAGTCCGCGAAGACGACGTGAGCCTTTTCGGGTTCTCAGGCAAAGGCGAGCTGGACGCTTTCAGAAAGCTCATAGGCGTAAGCGGCGTGGGACCGAAGGCGGCCATATCGATTCTGTCTTCGTTCACGCTGGACCAGTTCAAGCAGGCGATAGTTTTCGAGGACTCCAAGTCGCTGCAAAGAGCAAACGGCATCGGCAAGAAGACTGCCGAGAGAATCGTGCTGGAGCTCAAGGACAAGTTCACCGCAGCCGCGCCGGACGGATCTTATCTGGACGCGGGTGCGCCTGAGGAAGGCGCCGCACAGGGCGGAAGAAGCGAGGCGATAAGCGCACTCGTGGCTCTCGGTTATTCGAGGGGCGAGGCGACAAGCGCTCTGGCTTCAATTGCGGACAAGGATCTTACGACGGAAGAGTATATCAAGCGCGCGCTGAAGAATCTGTTTTAACTGATACTGCAGAATGCGCACATGGAGATGACAATGGATTACGAGGAGAGAATAACATCAGCTCAGCTGGGTCAGGGCGAGGAGAGAAGCGAATTCAGCATCAGGCCTAAGACTCTGAGCGAGTACATAGGACAGAGCGCGGCCACGGACAATCTCAAGGTCTTTATTGAGGCGGCCAAGATGAGAGGCGAGCCTCTTGACCACGTCCTCTTTTACGGGCCTCCGGGAATCGGTAAGACGACCCTCGCCGGCATAGTTGCCAACGAGATGGGCGTCGATATCAGAATCACATCGGGACCTGCCATAGAGAGAGCCGGCGACCTGGCTGCCATACTCACGAACCTCAATGAGAATGACGTTCTGTTCATAGATGAGATACACAGACTTAACAGGAGCGTAGAGGAAGTGCTCTACTCGGCGATGGAGGACTACGCCCTGGACATTATCATAGGCAAAGGCCCGTCGGCACGTTCCATAAGGCTCGACATAGCCAGATTCACGCTGATAGGAGCTACTACCAGAGCGGGAAGCCTGAGCGCGCCGCTGAGAGACCGTTTCGGCGTCAGCTGCAAGTTCGAGCTGTACACTCCAGAAGAACTGGCGGACATAATCCGCAGAACCGCAGGGCTGCTCGACGTATCTGTCGATGAACAGTCGGTTTACGAGATGGCAAGACGTTCCCGCGGAACGCCGCGTGTGGCGAACAGGATACTTAAGAGAGTGAGAGACTTCTCGCAGGTCAAGGGAACAGGATCCATCGACATTGACATTACCAGGAGCGCTCTTGAAGCGCTGGGCGTCGACTACATGGGACTGGAGAACCTTGACAGGGAGATTTTGCGCAATATAATCGAGAGATTCGACGGCGGTCCGGTGGGCATAGATACCATTGCGGCGTCGATTGGCGAGGAGCGCGTCACCATAGAGGATGTTTACGAACCTTACCTTATCCAGATAGGGTTCCTGAACAGAACCAAGAAGGGACGTGTCGTATCGAGGGCAGCGTACAATCATC
>CAYOBD010000368.1:472-2083 GCA_964402005.1 uncultured Eggerthellaceae bacterium | reverse complement strand
ATGCGCAATCGCTGCTCTCTGATGGTTTTCCCGGCCATCTGGTGCTTCCACGCCGGCATGTACCAGCGGATTTCGCCCGCCTCGATTTCGTCGCCGTCCTCGGACTCGACCGCGATGACCTCCACGCTCCCGGGGAAGTCGTCGAGGTTTTCCGGGTTGTACCTGAACCTCATTTGCCGTACCGCCCTTCCGCCATGCCGTTCCAAAGCTCCCTGTTGCGCTTGGCGCATGCTGCCCAGCACGCGCAGGCGAGGCAGTTCTCCGAGGAGCGGGCGACGTAGTTCCACGGCTTGCACGGCCTCGGCTTAAACGTCCTCCTCATAATCGTCCTCCTCCCATCTGACCTTGTCGGCGACCTTGTCCGCCGGTATCCAGAAAGCGCCTTTCTTTGCCGACCACGGGCGGATGTTGACCGCGCCCTGTGGCTCACGGCCACGACGCGGTGCTTGACCCGCGTCGCTCCGTCCTCAATCCAGCAGGCCTTGTCGAGCCGCTCCGAGAACGGCGCGTACTTCTCTCTTATGCGCTTGTCGACCAGCTGCCCGTATTGTTCGAGCGTCTCGGTCATGGCCCTCTCGAAGTCATCCTGCGTGAGGACCGGCCCCTTGCCCGACCTGGCGACTGCCATCGCGGCGACGGCGACGAGAGCGCCGAGGCCCATCCAAATCAGGATTGCCAGCGCCGTTAGCAGCGTTTCCAACCGAATCACCTCCCTATCTCGATATCGCGCCCGGTCCGGGCGTCGTGAATCCTCCAATAGCCGTACTCGTAGAGTTCCGGCGAGTGGGGATGGATTGTCTTGAGCAGCGTCCCGTCCCACCACATCTCCGCGAACTCGTCGGAGCGCCAGACCCAGTACGGCTTGAACCTGGCCCCGCCGTGGAAGTCGTTGTGGCAACCCGTCGTGCCGGAGCCGCACAGTGCGAACAGCGACGGCTTCAACACGAACTGGCCCCATTTCGTCCTCAGCAGGAACACGTGGCCTCGGGAGAGCGGAGGCTCGTGGTGCACGCTCCCCACGGGGCGACCGCACACGGCGCACCGCGCGTCGCCCCGCCTCTTGTGGGTCTTTACCCCGCTGCCGGCGTAGAAAGCGCCGACGTGCGGCTTGCCGTAGCGCTCGGCCACTTCCAGGGAGAGGCCGCAGAGCTGGTCCATGCTCGGCGTGAAGCTCATGACAGCCTCCTGTCCCGGCCCTCGAACCTGACCGTGTCGCACATGCCGAGAATCCGGCTCACGATGGCGTTGGCCGTGCTCGAATCAGCCGCATCGGTGAAGTGGGCCACGAGGCCCGCCGCGTCGAGGTTGGTCGTGACGAGCGTGGGCTTGCCCTCGCGCCACCGGTAGTCGACGATTGCGTAGACCTGCTCGGCTGCGAACGAGGTCTTGGCCTCGCGCCCCATGTCGTCGAGCAGCAGCAGCCTGACGTTGCGGCACGAGGAGAGCGCGTCCCTCTGGAACGTGCGCGCCTCGCGCATCGCGTCGGGCAGGCTCATGTAGCGCACGGTGTGGCTCCTCGCGGCCTGGATGAGCACGGCGCTGGCCGCATGGCTCTTGCCCGTCCCCCATCCGCCGTACAGGAGCAGGCCGCGCCGGGTAGCGCCCCGAGAA
>CAYOBD010000368.1:237-449 GCA_964402005.1 uncultured Eggerthellaceae bacterium | reverse complement strand
GTCGGGCAGGGCGCGCCTGAACTCGTTCGGTATGCCCGCCTCTAGCAGCCTCGCGCGCCACTCCTCGCGGCGCTGGCGCTCGTCGAAGGCGCTGGCCTCGGCCTCCTGCTCGGGCGTGACGCTCGGGATTCTGAACCTACCAAGCTCTCGTGTAAGGGCTTCCATCAGCCGCCTCCTTCCCGCTCGCCCGTTCGTTCAGGTAGCCCTCGAAG
>CAYOBD010000368.1:0-227 GCA_964402005.1 uncultured Eggerthellaceae bacterium | reverse complement strand
TGCGATTTCGCGAACAGAGTCTCGGGCTTGAGGTAGCGGTCCATCTTCGCGTCGCCCTTCCAGTCGGCGCACTTGTTGTCGATGACGCGCTCGAAGTCCGGGATGCCGTAGCCCTCGGCGAGGCGGGCGCGGATGAGCTTGCGCGTCGCCTCGCTCGTTGGCTTGAACGCCTTGCCGGTGCGCTCGTTGAGGTACCCGACGATTTCGGCGTAGGTCTCCGGGGGTAT
>CAYOBD010000367.1:0-2090 GCA_964402005.1 uncultured Eggerthellaceae bacterium | reverse complement strand
CGCAGGCTGGCGACGTGTCCGCCTACATTCCGACGAACGTGATTTCGATTACCGACGGCCAGATCTTCCTGACCACGGACCTGTTCTTCCAGGGCCAGCGTCCGGCAGTCGACGTCGGCATCTCGGTGTCGCGCGTAGGCGGCTCGGCTCAGACCAAGGCCGTGAAATCCGTTGCCGGCACGTTGCGCCTGGACTTGGCTGCATACCGCGAGCTGCAGGCGTTCACCCAGTTCGGCAGCGACCTGGACAAGGCGACGCAGGATCAGCTGAACCGCGGTGCGCACATGATGGAACTGCTGAAGCAGGGCCGCTACGTGCCCATGCCCTTCCAGGAAGAGGCCGTTGCGCTCTACGCGGGCGGCAAAGGCTATCTGGATGACATTCCTGTCGAAGACGTGTTGCGCTTCCGCAGTGAATTCCTGGAGTACATGCGTGCATCCAAGCCCGAGATCCTGCAGGACATTGCCGACAAGGGTCAGTTCACCGATGAGACGAAGGCGGCGCTTGACGAGGCGATTCTGGCGTTTAAGAACCAGTTCGTGGCGATCGCGTAAGGCGGGAACGATATGCCTAACCTTCACGACATAGAAAGGCGCATCAACTCCGTCAAGTCGACGAAGCAGATCACACGCACCATGGAAATGGTGGCAGCCGCGAAGATCCGTCGCTCGTCCGAGCGCATGGAGCGCTCTTTGCCTGCGGCAGAGGCGCTTGCGGATATGATCGTGTCCACGGCCAAATATGCGCCGATTAACGCTGAACCGCTGCTGCAGAAGCATGATGTGATCAAGCGGTGCGTGGTCATGGTGGTCACTTCCGACCGCGGGTTGGCTGGCGGCTTCAATACGAACGTGCTGCGAAGCGCCGAAGGCGTCATCCGCGAGCGGCGCCAAGAGGGCAAGGAAGTGGATGTTATCGCCTGTGGCAAGAAAGGCATCGGCTATTTCGAGTACCGCAGCGTGCATCCCGTCCTGTCGTTCAAGGATCTTTCTGCCGACCCGACCTACGACGAAGCGGTTGATATCGCGCAGTACGTGGCGGACGGCTATCGCAACGGCACGGTGGACGAGGTCGTCATCGTGTTCAACCATGCGAAGAACAACGCCGAGCAGCGCCTGATCGTCGCTCCGCTCCTGCCGATTCCCGAAGGGCATCTGGCAGAGCTTTTGGGCATCAATCAGGAAGAGAAGGACATCTACTACGACTTCCGCGAGCATATCGATGACAAGCATGTGGGCGACATCGATTTCGAGCCCGATGAGCGAACGGTGCTCTCAACCCTGATGCAGCACTTCCTGACGAACATGGTGTTCTTCACCCTGATCGACTCGGGTGCTGCTGAGCAGGGTGCGCGCCGCACGGCCATGAAGTCGGCCACGGACAACGCCACCGAGATGATCGAGACGCTGACCAGAATATACAACCGCGAACGTCAAGGCGCCATCACCACCGAGATCAACGAGATCGTCGGCGGCGCCGCAGCTTTGGAGGAATAAATGAGCGAACAAGTAATGATGACGCGAGAGGAGCTGGAGGCCAGCAAGGGCGCGAAGGGCCGCGTCGTGCGTATCGTCGGCGCTGTCGTGGACGTTGAGTTCCCGCCAGACCAGCTGCCCGCGATTTACAACGCGCTGACGCTGGACGGCACCACCCAGGCCGGCGACATCCACCTCATCTTGGAGGTCGAGATGCACCTGCCCGGCAACCTGGTGCGTACCGTTGCAATGAGCTCCACCGACGGCCTGATCCGCGGCATGGAGGTGCAGGACACGGGTCATCCCATCATGATGCCCGTGGGTCCTTGCACGCTCGGCCGCATCTGGAACATGATGGGGGAGCCGGTCGACGAGAAGCCGCTTCCCGAAGACATCGTGGGCTACATGCCCATCCATCGTGCAGCTCCGCCGTATGAGGAGCTGACCACCACGACCGAGATCTTCGAGACCGGCATCAAAGCCATCGACCTGATCGAGCCGTTCATTCGCGGCGGCAAGACGGGTCTGTTCGGCGGCGCTGGCGTCGGCAAGACCGTCATGATCCAGGAGCTGATCAACAATCTGGCTCAAGAGCATGGCGGCACTTCGGTGTTC
>CAYOBD010000366.1:0-2093 GCA_964402005.1 uncultured Eggerthellaceae bacterium | reverse complement strand
ACAACACGATCCAACGCGATTCCAAGCAAGAAGACGATACTACTCCGGCGGTAATGCCGTGATCCTGCGAGGCAAGAGGGGTTGCGCCCTGAAAAGGAAGAAATACCGTGGATCTCCCACTTAACTGCAGGATTAGGCCAGTGCCCATCTCGTATAACAACGGTCTCTACAAGGTCATCATCGTGCCTCAAGAGGACTCCTCTGACGCTGTGCTGTCATGCGCCGCCGTTGGCGAGAACGGAAACCGTGACGAGCTCACGGTGGAATCGGCAACAATCAACGGAGAGCGAGTCCCGATTTCCAAAGAGTCTCAAATCGGGCCATTCGCCGTCAAGGCAGGCGAACGCGCCGAGCTGTACGTAAGGTTCGCCGAGCACGACAAGCTGGCATTGAGCGTCACGATGCATTCGAAGGGATAACGGATTATGGCAGCGACGGAATACCCAAACCCGGTTCTCTACGAAAACGGAGACGACTACCGCGAGGGCTGCAGCTTCACTTTGGAGATAGATCCAGAGAAACAGAGCGTCGAGGGTTCGGAGATACACCTGGCTTTGAGCTATATGCTCGAATGCCCCGGCCTGGCTCGCATGATCAGCGACGGTGAAGCCGACGCATGCGTACTTCTCTACTCGCCGGCGACATCGTTCAGGAGGATCTTTCCATTCGGCAAAACCGAGACCGACACCGATATCGCGATACAGAAGTTCGATGTCGCAGACAAGATCGAAATCCGTGGGATGATTCTGTCGGCAGGCGAGATCGAGAACTTCGCGCTAGAAGACTTCAACCAGGAGTTCTACGGGGGAATACCATTTCATCTGAGACGGGGCGACATCTTGGCAATAGCGGAAAGAACAACCCTTTACATAGACGATACTGAGCTCGAAAAGCCGATCGAATCGATTTTCCACGTCAATCTGAAAGATGATTTGCCCGTTCAAATCAGACCCTATTTCGAAAACTGGGAAACGCAAAAAATCGAAGTTGACGTGAATCCAGATGTGTTCACCCTTTATAGCAGCATCGGTAGGAGCTACAAGAAATCAACCCAGCGCATCATACTGAACGACGTCATCTTGCCTGTTCTAGTTGAAGGCATAACGCTGCTCAGACACTCCCACGAATACTATGAGGGTATCCGGTGGGCACGCACCATTGAGAAGAAACTCGAGAGAGCTGGCATCGATGATATTGAAGACACAGATAATTCGAGCTTGGAGTTAGCAAATGCGCTCCTTGGTGGAGTTGTACTGGACTCGCTAAATGAGCTAAAGACGGTCATCGAGGAATCCTCCGAGGACGATGAAGTGTATGGGGGTGTTGACTAATGCTCATCAGCTACTTTACAGAGGACGCCTACTTCAAGCTCCTTGGCGCCATATCGGGAAATGCGGCTAAATACCGTGACGGGTTTGACGACATCGAAGCGCTCGGCATCTCCAAGGGCGATTGCCCGTCTTCGTCGATAGACCTGCCCCTATTCGCCCTCGTGCCGCTAGAGCCGGGCGCAAGCGACGAGGATAAGAACAGGAACGACCTTGTCAATATCCAGAGCGTTTACGACCACTGGAAAAGCCTTACGCCCTGGCAAGCCCACAACAAGTTCATGTGGACGTATTACTGCCACCTGCCGAGATACCAGGAATACATAAGGAGCCGGTGGATGCAGGAAGGGTTCTCCGACAGCCAGATCAAAGACAGGTTCTTCGTGACAGAAACCAAGAGGAACCTCGTGCGCGAGAATGCGCTGTCTAGCCTGTGGTGGAAAGGCTATCTCACTTACGACGATTCTCGCGAAGACCACTACTGGCAGACGAAAGCTCTATATACCACCACAAATCTCGCCGACTTCCTCGACACCTTCAATTCCTTCAACCCGACACGGGCGAAGGGCGTCATAGGCGCCATGAGCGAAGTCCAGGAGGAATTGAGGATAGACAAGTTGCCGAGCAAAGTATTTCGGCAGTTGAACAGGTATCTCAACCATTATGCGGCCGTTTCTATCCTTGACTATCTGTCCGTCGAAGAAATAAAGGAACTTTGCAAGGCGAAGCTGTACGAGATAATCGGCACGAGTGGATTATCGTAAT
>CAYOBD010000365.1:0-2094 GCA_964402005.1 uncultured Eggerthellaceae bacterium | reverse complement strand
AGGATGCAATCGCCCGCAAGAGCAAGGTGTCTTTCCGATACTACAAGATCGGCGCCGGCAAGGAACGGATCGCGCGAAAGGAAGGCGCGGCGCATGTGGTCACGCCGGTCAACCTAACCTACTCCGACGGCAACTACTACCTAGTGGCCTACAGCGCGTCGGACGGCGAGATCCGCAACTACCGCGTGGACCGCATGGGACAGATTGCGGTGACCGGCGAGCCGGTGGATCGCAACGAGGTCATCGCGCGCTACGACCCCGACGAGGCGGCGAGGACGGCCTTCGGGATGTACGACGGAGAGCGCGTGGTCGCGACCATCGAGGTGGACGCCGACCTGATGAACGTGGTCGTGGACCGTTTCGGCCGCGACGTGTCCGCCGTGCCGTCCGACGACGGCAAAACCGCCACTGTGACCGTTCCCGTGCGCGAGAGCCCCGTGCTCTACGGTTGGCTCGCCACGCTCGGCGACGGTGCCGAGGTCGTGCGCCCCAAGGCGCTTCGCGACGGCTATGCCGATTGGCTCAAGGGAATCCTTGGCAGGTACGGGAAGCAGTAGTGTAAAAACATTATTACGGCTCAACCGATAACGGGAATGCCTGCGGGTGTCCAGCATCTGGTACACGCGTTAGATTCCACGCGTGCGATACTGCCCTCGTCGTTTGAAACGAGGAGGCGGAGATGGGGTTGGACGCAAGTGTTAGGTGCCGCTGCTTCGAAGAGGGAAAGCTGAAGCCGGGGCCGGTCCCTTTTGAGGATCTCTATATCGACGAAGAGGGGTACCTCTCTTCGCGTAAGCTAAGCGAAGCTTATTCGAAATACGGTTATCGCCAATACCGGGAACATTACGGCGATCTAGATGACGCATTCGAGGAATGGGCAGACCATGCATGCGAGCATGAGTTCGGCGACTATTGCACCGAATGGGTGAGCAACTGGGCCGGCGTCGCCGCATTCGAATGCCGGGTGGAGGAGGCGGGCGGCGAAGCAGAGTTTCCGCTCCTGTCCAAGATGCTCCCGGATGCCAATGGCGGAATGTACCCGGTCGAGCTTGCGGAGCCGACGCTTGAGGAGCTCGATCGCTTCATCGAGAAGGTCACCGATATCGACGAGTGGGTGCTGTGCGATTGCGAGACGGAGGGCGAGATCTGGACCCAGACGGACGGCGGATCCTTCACTTGGATGTACTCATACAATCAGCGGATTGGCATGGTTGGCGGGAAGGTCTTCTTCGAGGGGCCGGGGAGCTCGTATGTTGAAACCACGCATTTCCGCCAAGAACCTGTTGGGAAAGTTGACAACAACGGCTGCCAGAAGATGCGCATCATCTGCCTCGACTGCGATGCGGAAACCGAGGCGTTCGACTCGCTCGGACCCGAAGATGCGCCGAAAGCCCAGCGCGAGTTCTACGTCACCTCGAAGAAGGCCCCGTTCCTCTGGGAGGGCAAGTATTGGACCGCCGAGCGCATCAGGAACCTCCTTGTAGCTTCTATAGAGACGGGCAACCCGATAAGGTGGTGTTAGCGATGGAGTACGGCAGTACCAACAACGTGAAACTTGATACCTGGATGCCCGGACGGTGCGAGTACGTCTACGCTGACGTGCCGGAGCACAGGGCCGAAAAGCTGTTCATTCGCTCTGAGATCCCCGTCAGGTTCAGACGCAGGGAGATGACCAAAGACGGCGAAGGCTACGTGATTGTCTTCTGTCATTTAAAGAAACGGCATGAGGAGAGGTTCTTGGAGTGCATGTCCGATCTGGAGAGGTCCATGGTCATGGAAGGGCATGCTGACTACAGGGAATTCTGCGAATCGCTGCTCGGGCCCATCATCGAGGAGGGCCAGGATAGGAGAGATGCATGAGGGCGACCATACTGTTCCCAGGGGACTACTTCTCCCTGAAGAACCCCGACGACAATTTCACCACAGAGGTGGATGCCGTCGTGGCCTGCGACGGGCTCGATGCGCTGCTGTTCAACTACGACGAGTACATTGAAGGCGCCCCGCTCCGGTTCAGCAAGCCAGCCGACAAATGCGCCGAGAACTCAAAGTAATCCTAATAAGTTACTTTTTAAAACATTGCAAGAGGCTATTAAT
>CAYOBD010000364.1:0-2108 GCA_964402005.1 uncultured Eggerthellaceae bacterium | reverse complement strand
TCGGGGTTGAGCTCGCGGCAGTACGGGATCTGACGGTTCTCGGAGTGGAAGAACGCATAAGTACGGGCGCCCGTCGTGAGCACGAACGGGTATTCCTCCATCAGCTCCGGCGTGGAGACCGGGCTGAACTGCGGCTCCATATAGTACGGCAGCGGATCGTCGCCGAAACGCTGGAACGCATACGACCACAGCTCGATACGGCCCGTCGAGGTGTTGAAGCCGGGGTTTCCGTCGCGGCGCAGCTGCCCGGTCTCGTACTTGCGATAGCCCACGTAGCGCTGCAGGACGACTTCCTTGCGGATGTCCTCGTAGCAGTACTTCTTGCCCAGACGCAGATGCTCGAGGAAATCGCGGACGCTGTCGTACTGCTCCCACAGATGCGGGTTCAGAACGCGGCCGAGCTCGAAGCACAGCTCCATGTCGGATTTCGCCTCGCCCTGGCGCGGGATGGCATTCATGAAACCCATCGTAACCGGCGAGGAGCCGTAATGGGTCTGGACGACGCCCTCGCGCTCGGCGGCGGCCGCCAGCGGCAGGAAGATGTCGCATGTGGCCTGCGCGGACGGTGTCATGAACGTATCGAACGCGATGACGAATTCCATCGACTTGTTGATGGCTTTCTCCCAGCGCTCGGGCTCGGCCGACGTGCATGCGCACAGGTTGTTGCCAGCGAAGAAGCCCATACGGATGGGATAGGGATCCTCGGTCTCCATGGCGCGCAGCGTAAGGTCAGCATGCGAGTTCAGGATGAGGCCGCAATATGCCGGGTACTCGGCGGCACCGATCATCTTCGCCACGAGGTCGGCGCCCAGGCCCTCCTCGAAGCCGAAGCCGGCCTCGTTCAGACCCATCGACTTATCGCCGATGCGCTGACCTCCTGGCACATCGATGTTGCCGGTGATGGCCATAAGCGCAATCAGGCAGTGGCCGACCTGCATGCCGTTCGCCTTCTGGTCGAGCGCCAGGCCCCAGGCGATCGACGCCGGGGTCGCCGTGGCATACATGCGCGCCGCCTCGACGATATCCTCTTCGTCGATGCCGCAGATCTCGGCGGCCTTGGCGGGAGTCATCTCTGCGACGCGCTCGGCGAGTTGCTCGAACCCGTAGCAGTAGTAGTCGACGAACTGCGCATCGTAGAGGCCTTCGGTGATGATCACGTTCAGCCAGGCCATCGCTAACGCAGCGTCCGTGCCCGGACGCAGACGCAGATGGTAGTCGGCGCGCGTCGAGAGCCAGTTCGTACGCGGGTCGATGGTGATCAGGCGGGAGCCGCGGCGCATGAGGTCGATGACCGCATGGCCGAAGAACCCATCCGGATTCGACGGAAGCGGATCCTTGCCCCACACCACGATGCACTCGGGGATTTCGTATTCCTCGTCATCGTAGCGCCCGGCAAGGCCGCCGGCGTAGTCGATTTCGGGATAGGCCGCGCCCAGCAGGTACGACGAGGCGGCCATGCGTGGGATGTAGCACGCATACCCGGACTGCGAATAGCAGAAATTCGGGGTGCACAGCATGCGGGAGCCGAAGGGCGCCATCGTGCCGCCCTCGCGGCCAGTGCCGGCAAAGCACACGATCGACTCGCGGCCCCATTTCGCCGTGATCTCGTCGTAGCGCTCCTTGATCAGGGCGTATGCCTCGTCCCAGGTGATCTGCTCCCACGCATCGGCAACACCGCGCTTCTTCGGGTCGCGTTTCATGGGATGCACGATACGGCTCGGATTCAGAATGTAGTCTTTGAGCGTCAGGCAGCGGACGCACAGACGGCCCTGCGTGACCGGATTGTTCTCGTCGCCTTCGACCTTGACGAGCTTGCCGTCCTTGTCGGTGTAGCACTTCAAGGAGCACCCCACCGGATGGCATCCGGGCGGCGACCAGGGGCTGGTGCGCGTCACCGTGAGCCCGTCCTCTTCGAACTGCCACGGCTTTCCCAGGTCGTTGACATCGCTGATCGTGTATTCGCTCCGCGCGTTCAGCTTGTCGGGATGCCATGCACGCATCGTCGGATTGTCGTGCCAGTCCTGGTATTCCCTCTCCATAGACTTCCCCTCTCTTCCTCGCTCTCGCACAGCGCAATGCAATTGCACGCCGTATGTGTGCCATTATCC
>CAYOBD010000363.1:0-2118 GCA_964402005.1 uncultured Eggerthellaceae bacterium | reverse complement strand
GAAAAGCGTATGGCAGCTTTGCGGGAGATTCGCGCTTCCTATGTGTGCCTCGGACTTCCTCAAGATAATGAAGCGTTTGAGAACAGGGTTGCAAGCATTCAGCAGCAGGTGAACGACGGGGCGATTACATACAATCGGGCAATAGAGATGCAATATGGTAAAAACCCGGTGTTCTCCGCCCTCTCAGAAGCGCAGACGGCCACTATCGAAGAGGTTCGCGAGGCCCACAAGCGCAACGAGGATAGCGATCATCGCGCCGTCGGCCTTGTATTTGAAACGCGCCCTGATAGCATCGACGCTCGCTCGCTTCGCACCCTGCGTGAACTTGGTTGCACGAAAATCCAGCTCGGCGTTCAAAGCTTAGACGATGATGTTCTCCGCTCAAGCACTCGAGGATGCAGCGCCAACGAAGCGAAGCAGGCCATCAACCTTGCGCGTTTATTCGGCTTCAAAATCCACGCTCATCTGATGGCAAACCTGCCCGAGAGCACGCCTGAAATGGATAGGGAGGAATTTGAACGCCTCATATCCGATACCGCCCTGCGCCCCGATGAGCTCAAGCTCTATCCTTGCGCCTTAGTCGATGGCACAGGCCTGATGGATCTGTGGCGAAAAGGCTTATGGCAGCCCTACACAGAAGATGAACTTGTATCGTTACTTGCCGATGACGTCGCCGCTGCCCCACCCTACCTTCGCATCTCCCGCATGATCCGCGATATCGGCGCCGATGACATCGTGGCAGGCAACAAAAAGGCCAACCTCCGCCAGATGGTTGAAGAGCGCCTCCGTGCTAGTGATGCACCCATGCAAGAAATCAGACTGCGCGAGATCGGAAAAGATGAGACGCATCTTGATCAGATTCGCATGGACGAGTACTCCTATGAAACCGACGTGTCCGATGAAGTCTTCCTGCAATGGATCGATAACGAAAACCGCATCTACGGCTTTCTGCGCCTCTCGCTTCCCTATCATGAGGCTATTGCTGCCCTTGGAAAAGATGCACCCGTACACCCAGGTGAAGCGATGATCCGCGAAGTGCACGTCTACGGCTTTGCCGAGAACATCCATGCGCAGGGAACATCAGCCCAACACCTTGGCCTAGGTCGCAAACTCATAGAACGCGCCTGCGAGCTTGCACGAGGCGCCGGATACTCCCGCATCAACGTTATCAGCGCCGTAGGCACACGCCCCTACTATCGTTCGCTTGGATTCGAGGATGGCACCCTCTACCAGATTATGTCCTTGAAGTGAATCATTGGGGAGACTCCCCAATGATTCACTAGGACGGCACTCTCTACCAGACTAGGTCCTTGAAATGAATCATTGGGGAGTCTCCCCAATGATTCACTCTTTAATTTTCTATAGCTTGCTTTATTGCATCGAGCAGTTCGTCGAACTCCTCGAATGCAGGAATGTCGGGGTACTCGGCCTTGATCGCCTCGGTGGAGCGGAACAGGAACCCGAAGCGTGAGGCCTGAATCATAGCAAGGTCGTTGAAGCTATCGCCGACAGCTATGGTGTCGAAGCCCATACCTTGGAATCCGCGCACAGTTGTAAGCTTCGAGTTCTCGCAGCGCATATGGAAGTCGCAGATCATTCCGTCTTCATCGATTTCGAGTTCGTTGCAAAGCAACGTCGGCCAATTAAGGCTTGACATAAAAGGCATTCCGAACTGGGTAATCGTGTCGCTCAAATTGACAGCCTGGGTGTTTGTGCGCAGCTCGTCCAGAATTTCCCGTGCGCCTTCAAGCGGTTGGATTCGTGCCAGCGTTTCCTGAATCTGCGTTATGCCAAGACCATGCTGCCTCAGGATATCCATGCGATATCGCATGAGCTTGCCGTAATCGGGTTCGTCGCGCGTCGTACGACGCAATTCGGGGATGCCGGTCTGCTCCGAGAACGCAATCCAGATCTCGGGCATCAAAACGCCTTCCATATCCAAACAAACGATATACATCGAAATCCCTTCACGCCGACCACAGGTTCCAGACGATTATAATTCAACATCAGACAAGGAAACATCGACTTGGGGGTTGACATGAACTGACTCTAAACCGAAAGCTGCTTCGATTCCGCTCATTTCCTCACCGATTATTACGGCAAATGCGAAAACCTCCA
>CAYOBD010000362.1:0-2134 GCA_964402005.1 uncultured Eggerthellaceae bacterium | reverse complement strand
GCCTCGGCCTTGGCAGCTTCCTCAGCAGCATGCTTTGCAGCGAGGTCGCGGTTGATCTCGTCCATCTTCTTCTGATCCAGCGGATACAGGAAGAAGAACAGAACCAGAGCAACACCAAAGATGATGCCAGGATAGATAGCGATCAGGTTCACGAAGCCCTGAGCCATCTCGGGATCGGGATCCATGCCCTTGACATAGCCGATGGAGGCCAGGCCAGCGCCCATGACGATACCAGTCACGAGGTTGGCGATCTGCGGGCACCACTGGAAGGTCGACGGGATGAAGGCACGGCAAGCCTTGCCATGCTTCCATTCGCCGTAGGCGACCACGTTGGCCTGAATGCCGACCATGGTGGCGTTCTGGAAGTTCATGCCGAAGAAGATGGCACCAACGAGAACGGTGAACAGGTACATGTTCGAAGCGCCGAAGAAGTAGCAAAGGATGCAGGACACGAATGCGATTGCAAGGCCCAGCATGTAGGTGGCGCGAATGCCGATCTTCTGGGAGACCGGGTCGGCGATGAAGGTGGCGACGAGGCCGACGGCGTTGACGATCGTCATGAAGATTGCGGAGATGACGACATCGCCATAGACGTACTGGAAGATGTAGATGGCGAGGCTCTGAACCAGCGTCTGAGCAACGAAGCGGGCAACTTCGGCGAGGAGGCCGACGAGAGCAGGGACGTTGCGGATCCACAGGGAGACCATCTCGATAAGGTTAACCTTCTCGGCCACGGGCGGCAGCTTCTCGCCGCGCTTCTTGGCCTGGTAACGCTGCTCGCAGATTTCCTCGGTCGGGTCCATGCCGGCAATCTTGACATAGAACAGGTAGTACAGGCCGATCATCGCGGCAACCAGGATGGCAGCGAAGATGAAGAAGCCCAGAGGACCAGCGGACTTGCCGTCGTCGAAGCTCACGCCATAGATGACGCTGTTGAAGAACAGGATGCACGGCAGCGACACGATTGCGAAGCCCATCTTGATGAGCATGTTGCCCTGAGACTTACGGGTGGACAGCAGAGCTGCGTCGTGCTCGGTCTTGGATATTGCCGCTACGATTGCAGTTGACGAGATCTGGAAGAAGTTCACGGCGAACTGACCAACCGTGTAGAACAGGGTCATCCAAACCAAGGTGCCGCCGACGCCCAGGAAACCAGTAACGTCAACCCAGGTGAGCAGCAGGCAGATGCCGGCAACGGCAGGAGCGATGGCGAACCAAGAACGATAAGCGCCATGGCGCAGCCAAATGCGCTCGATGATGACGGCGGTCACGACGAGCATGATCCAAGCGCCCGTAGCTGAGACGGACTTGATCTGGCCCATGACCGTCGGCTCGAGGCCGCAGATGTCGGTCAGGAAGTATGACCAGTAGTTGGAGTTGCACTGGTTGAACGCCGACCAGGTCATCATTGCGAGAGCATAGATGAGAGCCAAGCTCTGCGAGACATTGTTCTGAATGGCAGTTGCCATCTTCTCGCCGGCTTGTTCAAGCTTTTCAGCCATTGAGTTTACCCCCTTTATGAGTTTTCCTTCTTATAAAACGTCGATGAAACGTTTAGAAGCTACCGTAAACCGCTGAACTCCCCTCCTTCCCGACGGCATTCCAAGCTCCCAAGCGTTTAATCTATGTCCTGCAGCTGAAAAACGGGGATGTGCACAGTTGTCCCCAACTTTCAGCTCTGAACACTATAGCCGATTTTTAGAGATTTCGTAAAGATATTCCCACTTTTTTTTGGACTCGAACGCATTTAATGCCGCTCGTTCCCCTGCACGAACCAGTTGCCGCAGTTCCATTCCGTGCCAGATTTGTCAAGTTTCGTTGTTGCCCGGCGATTCGAGTTTGCGAGGGAATCACGAGGATCTGCTCTGGCATCGCGCGCGACTTGAACGCAGAAGGTGAAGCGGTGCAAATATGTTCATTCACACGTCAAATTACCCCCTATCCTCCTTCCGTATACGAATGCGTCTTGGTAAAATGGAGAGTGCTGTGCAAATTGAGAAAGAAATTGGTGACTATGACGACAGACGAAATGGACAACACGGACGGCGTCGAGCCGGAAGTATCCGACACTGCCCAACCCGCTGCAGAAGCGGAAACGACAGGTGGCAATCCGCCAGCCGAACAAGATACCCAG
>CAYOBD010000361.1:0-2137 GCA_964402005.1 uncultured Eggerthellaceae bacterium | reverse complement strand
TCCCCATTGATTCGTTTGCAAAGAACAGCCAAAAGGGACAGTCTCCTTTGAATCCTTGGGGAGTCTCCCCAATGATTCGTTTCGCGGGGTGGTGCCGTCTTATCCACGCGGTCCCTCGTTGCCTCGCCGTTTCGTCGCTCGCTCGCGTTTCTGCCTCATTTTGCAAATTTGACTCTTGCGCCCACAATTTCATCGTGCTAAAGTGCCTCCCATCGCGAGAGCGATGCAAACCGTTGCAGCGGAGTAGTAGACATCAACGCGCGCACAGCGAGCCCGGGGCGGTGGAAGCCGGGAGGAGAAGCGGGATGTTGAGTGGACCGCCGAGGGCGCACCGAGCCGGGCAACCGGGTAGGCTGCGACGTGAGGGCATACGTCAGTTGCCGAATGCGTGATGGCGCATTGCAAGCGCACGGGAAGCACCCGTGAATCAAGGTGGCACCGCGAGTTTCGATTTCGAAGCCCGTCCTTGAGACCGACAGGGATCGAGGACGGGCTTTTCTGTTCCCCGATCCGAAAGGACCGCGGTACCGGGTTCCATCGCCCGGACCGCAAGGCGGAGCCGAAGAGCGGCTCCGGAGAAAGGAGAGCAGAGAAATGTCCGAGAACGAGAAGAGCATCGCGAACGCTACAATCGCCGAGATCATCGATACGGTGGCGGATACCGTGGCGAAAGCTGCAACCAACGCGATAGATGCCGCGCGTGAGAAGATCGCGGAAGCGAAGCAGCCCGCCGAGCAGCCATACCGCCTGTACTTGCGCGAGGACCAGATTCCAAAGCAGTATTACAACGTGCGTGCGGCTATGCCTAACAAGCCTGAACCGGTGCGCCTGCCAGACGGCACAATCGCCGAGTTCCAGCACCTTTCGCCTGTCTTCGCCGACGAGCTGGTGCGTCAGGAGCTCGACGACGAAACCGAGTACGTCGACATTCCCGAAGGCGTGCAGGAGATGTACCGGGTTTACCGTCCCTCGCCGCTGTGCCGTGCTTACAATCTCGAGCGGGCGCTGAACACGCCGGCCAAGATCTACTACAAGTTCGAAGGCAACAACACCAGCGGCTCGCACAAGCTGAACTCTGCGCTTGCGCAGGCCTATTACGCGCATCAGCAGGGGCTGAGCACTATCACCACCGAAACGGGCGCGGGCCAATGGGGTACGGCGCTTTCCGAAGCGGCCGCCCACTACGGTTTGGAATGCGACGTGTTCATGGTGCGTGCGTCTTATGAGCAGAAGCCGTTCCGCCGTTCTGTGATGCAGACGTTTGGCGCCAAGGTGACTCCGTCGCCTTCTGACGAAACCGAAATCGGCCGCAAGATGAATGAGAACCCCGCAAATCGTTCCGGCTCTCTCGGTACGGCCATCTCCGAAGCTGTCGAGCGTGCGCTGCACGTGCCCGAGAACAAGGGCCGCTACCAGCTGGGCAGCGTGCTCAACCAAGTGGTGCTGCACCAGTCGATCATCGGCTTGGAAAGCTATGAGGCGCTCAAAGAGCTGGGCGAATATCCCGATGTGGTCATCGGCTGCGCGGGCGGCGGCTCCAACCTGGGCGGTCTGATCGCGCCGTTCATGCGTGACAAGTTGACGGGCGTGCATCCCGACACGCAGTTCATCGCCGTCGAGCCGGCCAGCTGCCCGTCACTCACGCGTGGCCGCTTCGCCTACGATTTCGCTGATACGGGCCAAACCTGCCCGCTCGTGAAGATGTACACGTTGGGCAACGGCTTCATCCCGAGCCCCGACCACGCCGGCGGCTTGCGCTACCACGGCATGAGTCCCATCATTTCGCAGCTCAAGCATGATGGGTTCCTGGATGCCGTTGCTGTCAAGCAAACCGACGTGTTCGATGCTGCCGAGCAGTTCGCCAAGCTCGAGACCATCCTGCCAGCGCCCGAGAGCGCACACGCCATCCTGGTTGCCATGGAAGAAGCGAAGAAATGCGCCGAGACCGGTGAGGAGAAGGTCATCCTGTTCGGCCTGACTGGCACGGGTTACTTCGACATGACCGCCTATGATGCGCATATGAATGGCGAAATGACCAACCACATTCCCACCGATGAGGAGCTCGAGGCCGGCTTCGCCACCATTCCGGCCGTTCCTGGCGTCCAGCTAGCCGGTGGTCTGCCGATCGAGGAATAGT
>CAYOBD010000360.1:0-2162 GCA_964402005.1 uncultured Eggerthellaceae bacterium | reverse complement strand
CGAATGACTTGGCGAAGGTCTGGCCCAGCAGGCCGAAGCGGGCACCGAGCTCTTCGAAGCTGGTGAATGGCGGGTTTTGCACGTCCATCGTGTGCTTGGCAAACCAATTGCCCCAGCCCATCTGCATGATCTTCTCGTACTCGGAGGGGTCAGTGAAGTAGGGAGCCTCCACGAACTGGTAGAGGGCCTCGTCGTCGAGCTCGCGGCCGGGGGCGCGATAGGGGAGGAACATGTTGAACACGGTGTCAGCCGGATAGGCGACGGCCATGATATCGGGTTTGCCGACGACTTCGAATGTCTTCTCGGCGGCTGCCAGCCACACGTCCTGGCTGTTGAAAGCGTCAGCCTGCGTCGCGCCGCCGAACTTGGTGAGCGAGGAGATCATAAGTGGGAACACGGGGATCTCGGTGCGGTCGTTGAACGGCTCCATGCTGATGGCCTTGCGGTATTTCTGCATCGAATCCATAACAGTCCTTCCGTCGATTTTTGGAATGATAATGATGGCATGTCCAACTGTACTGACTCGATAAACGGCAGTAATCATTCGTTATAATGAAATTCAGTCACGGTTAATCAATATGCATTACTACAAAATGTAGGAGAGAATATGCGTTTGAGCATGTGGGTGCTTGCCGACTGGCTTCCGTTCGAGAACATGCGCGTAGAGATTCAGGAGGGTCCGCGCGAGCTGCGCAACGTGAGGCTTCTTCCGAGTTCCGGCGAATTGTCGCGCTCTACCGTATACCTCGACGCCGATGAAAACGGCAACGTGCTCTGCCTGTGCGGCTACGACCTCATCGTCGTACCAGGTGCCGACATAGACTCCGTCTTCAACGGCATCCTCGACTGCTTCGAACATTTCAACGAACTCGACGTGCGACTGCGCGACCTCGTAGCGAGCGGCGCCAGCGTGGAAACGGTGCTCGACGAGGCGGGAAGCACGCTGGGTCGCTTTTTCGTGGTGGCGGACACGACGTATTTCATACACGCATCGGGCGGCGATCGAACAGCGCTCGGCGACAACGAGACCGTGTACGAATCACTGCGCAATCGCACCATGCCGCTTTCGGCAATCATGCACGTGAACAAGCAGCAGGGTATTCGCACGCGCGGCCGCGATACCTATCTTGTGGACATCGCGCCCATCGACAGCGTGGCGGCAGTGACCAATTTCTTCAACGCCAATCGCCACGAGGGCTGGCTCTGCTCCATTGGCGATTATCCCATCTTCACGCGTGGCGACTTGCATCTGCAGGACGGAATAGCTCCCATCATCCATGAATGCCTTCGGGTCAATGCCGACGATGATCTGCGCATGGACCGTGCGGCCGTGCTTGCCGACCTGCTGGAGAGCGGGCCGGAAGGGCGCGATATGGCGGACAAGCGCCTGGCAACCTTGGGATGGAGCGTGGACGATCCCAAGTGCATCTACGCCGTGCGCCAGCACGACCCCTCGAAGAATCCCAGTCACGTGGTCGGGCGCTTTCTGGAACGCATCGATCCCACGTTGGTGGTGTTCTCCAGCGAGGGCACGACGTTCTTGTTTGCAAACATGTTGCTGGTGGACGAACAGCAGCTGAAGGCGGAGATGGCGCCCATCCTGACGGCGTGTGGCTGCGTGGCGGGCAAGAGCTCTTGCTTCGTCGATACGGGCGAAGCGGCCTCTCATGCTCGGGCGGCGCGAGAAGCTGCCAACCGCGCAACCGTCAAGAACACGATTGTCGATTACGACGAGGTGAAGCTCGATTATGCGCTGTCCGCTTTACGCAACGGCGTTGCGGCCGATGTTCGCCATGACGCTTTGGCGGCGTTGGAGGCTTACGATGCGGTGCATGGCACAGAGCTTCTGGAAACATTGCGCACCTATCTGGCGTGCGCCTGTTCTGCCACTGCCACCGCGGAAGCGCTCTTCGTGCATCGCTCGACGCTGCTGTATCGTCTCGATCGCATCGCCGAAATCGGCAAAGTCGATTTGAAGGATGCAGATACGCGGTTCCATCTCGATCTGTCGTTGCGGCTTGGGTGATTCCATCGGGCAGGCCCGGTTTGCCTGCAGGGGCGGAGGACCTTTGCCCGCAACCAACAAGAAAGCCCCGACCCGGCGAACTGAACCGCCTCCCATTTCTTGGACACGAGAAATGGGAGGCCCTTTTATGGCTGGA
>CAYOBD010000359.1:0-2173 GCA_964402005.1 uncultured Eggerthellaceae bacterium | reverse complement strand
CTTCAAAGCTTGGATTACGGGTTTCGGACACTATCGCCGCAATCGCTTTGCGAAGCTATATCCGCCGAACGGTTTCCTCGATCAGACGAGAGAAATCCTCTTTGCGCCATGCGGCGACCTCCATCACTTCCATGTCGGAAGGGTTCGCCGCATTCACGCCGCACGCCATGTTCGAGACAAGCGAGATGCCGAGCACGCGCATACCCACATGACGCGCCGCGATGACCTCCTCGCACACGCTCATCGCAACCGTGTCGGCACCCCAGGTGCGGAAGGCGCGGATCTCGGCCGGCGTCTCGAAACTTGGACCGAGCAGGCCAAGGTAGACACCCTCTTGCACGCGTACGCCCAATTCATCGGCCACCTGATGCGCAATCGCGCGAAGCTCGGGGTCGTAAGCCTCGTACATGCTGAAGAAGCGGAATGCCACCTCGTCAACATCGCATTCGGCGATCGGATTGCGACCGGTGAAGTTGATGTGATCGCTCATCAGGCAAAAATCACCGACCTGATAGTCGGGATTGATAGCGCCCGCCGCATTCGACGTTATGAGAACATCGATGCCCAGCTCATGCATCAGCCATATCGGAAACGCAACATCTTGCGCCGAATTGCCCTCGTAGCCATGCAGTCGCCCCTGCATGGCAAGCACGCATTTTCCTGAAAGCTCGCCGCATACGAAGCGCCCCTCATGGCTCGTTGCCGTACTCGCAAACATATGGGGCACGCCGTGGTAGGAGATCGTCTCGGCATTCTGGATACGCTCGGCGAAACCGTTGAGACCCGATCCCAAAACAAGCCCAATCGTTGGCCGGCGCTCGCCCAGACGCGCCCGCATCGCACGCGCCGCATCCTGCAGTTTCATCTTCAACGTTATGATGTGCGCCATTCCCTGTTCCTTTCCTTGAGTTTGCACGTTGACAGGTTAGCAGAACGAGATGCACCTTGCGAGAATGCGGCAAGAAATAGACGCACGCCGAGCGCACTGTGCCTTTCATCTCATAGGTAATGCGCGAAAAGCCACCATGCAAGCAGCTTCAACGAGCTATTTCATGCAATTGCGCCAAATAATGCGGAAAGTTTGGGAATTTGCAAATGGGTTGCGAGATTGTAGGTCACCTTTGATTCTCGCGAACTGGGGTTATTCTGCTGAATAGCGATGACTCCGCGCGCTAATTCCCAAACTTTCCGCATTTTTTGGCGCAACTTCTCGAAAACGCTTGTTGAGGGCGTCTGATTCACGAAATACAACGCTATCCGGCCTTTTTAACGCTTGTCGAGAGCATCTAATGTCTGAAAAGCAACGCTTTTCGGCCTTTACCGTTTGCGGCAGGTGAGAATACGGGGCTTGCCGGCCAAATCACGAACGATGCGCACATCGACGAAACCGGCACGTTCAGCTTCAACAGCTGCAGCATCTAGGCAGGCCTCATGAAGTTCGACAGCCAATCCGCCTCGCGGCTTGAGCGCGTCTTTTGCCCAATCGAGCAAGCGGCGAAATACATCCAGACCGTCAACGCCGCCATCGAGCGCCAATCGGGGCTCGTAATCGGCAACCTGCGATTCGAGCGCCGCCAAGTCCTCTGTCGGAATGTACGGTGGATTGGAAACCACCAAATCGAATGTCCCCATGAGCTCAGATGCCACGCCGTCGGCCAAGTCGCATCCAATCACATCGATGCGCTCATCCAATCCGAGCGCAGTCGCATTGCGCTGGGCAAGCTCTACAGCCTCGGGCGCGATATCGGTCGCAACGACATGCGTATCAGGGCGCTCGTGTGCGATAGAACAGGCGATGCAGCCCGAACCAGTACAGATATCGGCTACGAGCAACTGCGCATCGCAAGACCGTACGACATCGTACGGAGCATCAGCGATATGTTCGGTGCCCTCTGCAGCCAACGGCAAGGCTCCGCTGCTGCCAGCGAGGGTGGAGTGAAGGCTGCGAAGCTTCTGAACGGAACCTTCGTTGACAGCAGCGGAACCGTCGTTGCTAGCTTCTTGGGTAAGCGCAACATATTCGGCAATGATCTGCTCATCCAGGGCGTCTTGAGGCTTGGCAGCGGGAGGCAAGAGCGCGAGCGCCTCGCTCACAAGCACCTCAGTTTCGGGCCGCGGGATGAGCACGCCCTTCCCCACCTTCAGCGTGATATGGCGAAACCCGACCTCGCCA
>CAYOBD010000358.1:0-2179 GCA_964402005.1 uncultured Eggerthellaceae bacterium | reverse complement strand
AGATGGTTTACGAAGCGGAAAGTCGCACCCGTATCAATCTAGGGTTAACACCTCCCACCATTGGGACAAATCCAATTATTCGGACGTAATATGATACAATTTAAACTATTTGGGAAACTATCATCGATGATTAATCCCAGTAATAATATAGGAAAACATCATCGATGCGTAGGAGTACCATCGATGAGGAGGAAGATCATCGACGCCACGAAGACATCCGCGAAGAGGCGTGCGATTCTGTTCGTGCAAATAGCGCTTGCCGTCGTAGCGGCTGCTTGCGTCATTTGGCTAACGAACAAGTTGGCTGGCTACAACCAAGCGCAGCAGGTTTACCGCGAAATGCAAACGGCTTACGCTGACGAGCTCGGATCGGGCTTCAATCCCGATGAAAACGTGAATTTCGACGAGCTGAAGCAGCAGTATCCTGACGTGGTCGGCTGGTTGAAGATGGACGACCTGGACATAAGCTATCCCATCGTGCAGACTGCCGACAACGACCACTACTTGAACTATGACGCCACGAATGCACCGTCCATCGATGGGGCAATCTTTCTGGACTATCGCAACAACTCGTTCTCGGACGATCTGCATTCATTGGTGTACGGACACAACATGCTGGACGGCAGCATGTTTGGCACTCTGCAAAAGTACACCGACGAGCAGTTTTACAAGGACGGGGAGGGCACGTTCGTCATCTACACGCCTGAGGGCGCCTACCAGTACAAGATATTTGCGGTGCAGGTCGTCGACGCCGATGACGAGGCTTACACAGTGGGGTACAAGACCGCTGAAGTGTACGACGCCTTCGTCAGGAACCTCAAGGAAGGCTCGACGTACGACACCGGTGTGGAATTGGGAAGCCTAGACCACGTGGTCACATTGAGCACCTGCACCGACACCGACAGGTTGATAGTAAGCGGCAAGAGGATTCAGGCAGTGGAAAAGAGCGCAGCCGGGGCCAGCTCGGCTGCCCGTGCGTAACCAGCGCAAGGAACGAATGCCGGCCTCGTCTAGGCTGGCAAGGCACGACCGGGACCGCAAGAAGGTCCCGAGCGGGGGTGAAACATGAGAAAGAAGAAGGGCATCGCTCAAACGCTCGCAGCATTCGCGGCGGCAGGAGTGCTGTCGTGCGCTATGGCGTCGGCTGCATTCGCGGCGGAACCCTATCCGGTTTCGACGCAGCTGACGCTGGGGGCTACGTCAACCATTGTTGATGGAGAAAGCGTCAAAGTAGACGTCAACGTGTTGGACTTCCAAGGCAATGCTGGCGAAACGGTATTCCTTACGGCGGTAGTAGACGGCAAGACAATTGCCGAGTACATGCCGTACGTACTCGGCTCTGATCAAGAAGGAAGTGCCGGGGGCCAGTCTGCCGACGCCTTTGCCATCGAGCTGGATAGAGACAGCCTGGATACCCCTCCCACAATCGTGGTTAAGGTGTTTTCCAACCGTGCGGATGAAACAGGAAAGCCCTATTCGGTTCATTGGGTATATGCAAACTTGGGCGATGGCAAAACCGAGCTCATAGGCTCGTGCACCGAGGGTGCCACGTTCACTGCTCCTGAAAAAATTCAGGTTGGCAGCACGGCTTACAAGTTGAAGGGCCAATCTGCCGAGAACGTCTATCTCTTCGACTACGAAGCCTATGATCCCGCTTCGACGGTAGATGGCGTTATCCGCTATGCCAACGTGAACCCTAGCGAAGGCGAAGGCGCCATGCTCAGCTACTACACCCCCATACCTGGCTTGAAGGAAGGCGAATCGAGATCCGTCGCCATTCCAAAGACCGTCACGGAAAACGGCGCCATCTATTCAACGCTATCTTTCGTGACGGAGGTAACGGCGCAATATCCCGGTAACACGTCGTTCACGATTCCCGTTGTGAAGATGGGCGAAGCAGAGGGCACCGTTCCTCATGCTGTCACCATCGAGATGACGGCCGATGGAAAGGTCATTGCAACCGACGGCATCATGGTTAAGAGCAACGTTTTATACACCGCTCCCTCTACTATATATAAGACGCAGTCTGTCGGCGAAAACGAAGCACAGGTCTTTGCCTACAAGCTGGCGCCGGCGCAGGAGAGCCCGATTACCCTGAAGCCCAACGGTTCTTCCGCTTCGGAGACGGTAACCATCCAGTACGAGCAGCAGGCTTTGGATGCGGCCGAAACCGAAGTGA
>CAYOBD010000357.1:0-2192 GCA_964402005.1 uncultured Eggerthellaceae bacterium | reverse complement strand
GATGACGCTGTCCTCGTAGACGGTGCCGTACCGCTCGTCGATTGGGAAGGAGCAGATCAGCAGCCCGCCCGGGCGCAGGACCCGGCGCATCTCCGACAGCGCGCGCCGGTAGTCCGGGACGTGCTCGAGCACGTGGTTGCACACGATGACGTCGTAGGAGCCGTCGGGCAGGTCGATGTCCTGCAGGTCGAGCTTCAGGCCGACGTCCCTGAGCAGGTCCGCCGTCGTGACGTCCAGCCCGTGCCGCTTGAACCAGAGCGTGAGCCCGCGCTCCGGCGCGATGGCGCGGGATGGCCCCGCAGGAGGGGCAGACGACGTCCTGGGGCGTGTCCGCGTAGCGCCGCGCGTCGTACAGGTCGGGCCGCTGCGCGAAGTTGGCCTTCTTCCACGAGCGCAGCTTCGTGTTGCAGCATGGGCAGTAGCATGTTGCCTGCGCGTCGGGGATGAGCGCGCCCGACGCGTGGAAGAACGCTTGCACGGCGCGGAAGTAGCCCTTGCTCAGGATTCCTCCCGTGCGGCGGTCCAGTGATAGCAGCGTGGCGCGAAGGGTCAAGGTGCCTCTTTTCGGTGGTTGGTTGGGCGGCGTTTCCAGATGCCCGCTTGAGGAGCTAGCGGGGGCATCTGGTGGATATGATAGTGCATTTCGTGTGCTGTGCGGTGTCGGATAGCAGTTGCCCGATTAGAGGGGCATGATTATGCGTTTCCGGACGCAAATGGCCGGGTTGCCGATGAGGCAAGTTGCCATATTGTACAAACATGCTGAACGATGTAATATATTTAGCGCAAATGTACAACGAAGGAGGACGCCACGTATCGGCTTCTCGATTTAGCGAAATCAGGTAACGGCTACGTCACCGCCGCCCAGGTGACGGCCGCCGGCATCCCCAGGCGCTGCCTGGCGGAGGCCGTCGAGAGGGCCGAGCTCGTCCAGGTCGACCGCGGCCTCTACGCGCCGCCGGAGACGTGGGAGGACCCCTTCCTCGTGGCGCAGCACCGCTTCGCGAGGGGCGTCTTCTCCGACGAGACGGCGCTGTTCCTCCACGGCATGACCGACCGGGCGCCGTTCTCGCTCACCATGACATTCCCCCGGGGCTACAACACTGGCAAGGCACGGGCTGCAGGCATCGTCTGCCGCTCCTGCGCCGACGACGTGCTGGAGCTCGGCATCTGCCAGGTGAAGACGAGCTACGGGAACGCCGTGCGCGCCTACGACCTGGAGCGCACGCTCTGTGACCTGGTGCGCGGCCAGGCGGTGGTTGACGAGCAGGTCGTCACGCCGGCTATGCAGGCATACGTCAGGAAGGCCGACCGAGACCCCGTCAAGCTCACCGACTACGCCCGGGCGCTCGGAGTGGAAGGGAAGATCCGAACGTACATGAGGGTGCTGCTATGAGAACCGAGAACGCGATGCAGTTGAAGGCGCGCGTGAACGCCCGCGCCAAGGAGGCCGGGATCCCCGCCCAGATGATGATGCAGAACTACCTCCTGGAGAGGCTGCTCGAGCGGCTCTCAAGGTCGCCCTGGCGCGACCGCGTAGTGGTGAAAGGCGGCATGCTCATATCGTCGCTCGTGGGCGTCGCGTCTCGGACGACGATGGACCTCGACACGACCGTGCGCGGCTTCGACCTCACCCACGAGTCGGCAGAGGCTGCCTTCCGCGAGATCATCGCCGTGGAGGCCGACGACGACTGGGACTTCGAGTTCGTGCGCACCGAGGACATACGGGAGGCCGACGACTACCCCGGCATACGAGTGCACCTCCTGGCGAACTACGCGCCCATGTCCGTCCCCGTCACCGTAGACGTGACGACAGGCGATAGGATCACGCCGGACGCCGTCGAGTACGAGTACCGCCTGCTGTTCGGCGACGGGAGCATCACGCTGATGGCGTACAACCTGGAGACGGTGCTCGCCGAGAAGCTCGAGACCGTCGTCTCGCGCGGCGTGAACAGCACGCGTCCGCGCGACTACTACGACATCCACGTCCTCTGGCACCTTAAGGGGATCGACTGCGACGTCCTGACGCTGCGGAAAGCCCTAGCTGCGACCTGTGAGAAGCGGAGCAGCGTCGAGGCCGTGGCCCGTTGGGAGCGCGTTGTCGACGTGGTGGGGCAAGACGAGGTGATGCTCGCGCTCTGGAAAAAGTTTGCGAGGAGGAACCCCTATGCGGAAGGGATAGCGTTCCCGGAAAC